>NZ_JBHFKZ010000043.1:0-44271 GCF_042879375.1 Photorhabdus sp. RM323S | reverse complement strand
GAACTCCACCCTTCAGAAGCCAGAAGGATAGCTTTTATTCTGTCTCGTACTTGACCATCACGAGTGGTGTCGTGAAGACGTTCAAGTTTGATTTTTTGTTCTGATGTAATAAATATTTTCATAGCGAGGATAATGATCTCCATTTCGGATAAAATCAAGCATCTTCAATGATTACGAGTATATACCGAATGAACTTCAAGATGCTTGAGTCGCCAGACATAAAAACATTTAAATTCAACAACATAATCGTTTTTCAAACATGCACTTTGAAGTGTCTTGAGTATATACCCAGTAAAAAAAGGACAAAATAAGAATAACAAAATCCTCAAACACACGATTTAACCGAATACGAACTGGGTTACTTTCAGTGTTATTATCCTGCATTTATTATACAACACCAAGATACATTAAATACGCTCACTTAAACTTGTTTTACACTATTTTACCCTGCCCAATAGCATTGCTTTTATACGGTTTTATTTAAATCACGCCTCTTTTTATACCTTTAATGTGATTTAACGCTAAAATCAACTCATATCGTTATTTTTACAAGCTATTTTCGCGATCTGTTAACGCTTAAATACCCGTTTAATCATTATAATTTTTATTGTTAAAAACAGCATACTGCTCTGGCGTTATTTTGAAGAATTTATCATTATTTAGGACAGCCCTTTTTTCTTTATTTGTTTAAATTGATTACAAAATAATAGATTATCTACTGTTCAAAGAGGGTTAAACCCTCTTTTTTCATGTTGTTACCGGGTTAAAATAAATTCTTCACCATCAAAACGATATTTTGGATTTAATAGTGTCTGGCGGATTCGACTAATAAGTGCAATTTTTCAGAAAGGCGGTCAGTTGCTATAGTAGGCATCTTTCTCGCCAAAGGAAAACGCACTATGACCTATATACAACTGACCGAAACAGAAAGATATCAGATTTTTAGCTTAAAAGAAGCGGGTTTTTCACAGCTCTTCATTGCTGAGTCACTTAAGCGAAGCCCATCGACCATCAGCAGAGAATTGAAGAGAAATCAAGAAGTCCAGACATACTGCCCTGAACAGGCTCATTTGAAGGGATTGGCGCGTCGTCATTTTGCTAAGAAAGCCGTGAAAATAACGCCGGTAATAAGAAAATGGATAAAACGGTTAATTTGGAAAGATTTAAGCCCTGAACAGGTGGTTGATTATTTGAAACAACATAAAGGGATATCTTTGCATCATGAGACGATTTATAGGCTGATTTATAAAGATAAAATAGAGGGGGGTGATTTATGGCAACATCTGCGAATTGCCAGAAAACCCTATCGCAAACGTTATGGTCGCTATGAAAGAAGAGGCAAAATTAAAAATCGGGTCAGTATTGATGAGCGCCCGGAAATTGTTGATAAAAAAGAACGTATTGGCGACTGGGAAGGAGATACGATAATAGGAAAAGATAAAAAAAGTGTCTTATTAACGTTGGTTGATCGCAAGACACTGTATACAATTATCGTTAAACTTGATAGCAAGCGTGCATCAGAAGTCGCGAAAGCGGCAGTGAAAGTATTATACCCATTAAAACAAAAGGTTAAGACCATCACATTCGATAACGGTTTGGAGTTTGCAGATCATGAAACCATCAGTGAAAAATTAGGAACCCAAATTGACTTTGCGCATCCTTATTCGCCCTGGGAAAGAGGGATCAATGAAAATATCAATGGGTTAATCAGACAATACTTTCCAAAGGGAACCGATTTTAATGAAGTCTCTGATCAAGAAATAAATTTTGTGGTAAACCGATTAAATAATCGCCCCCGAAAAACACGGGGTGGGAAAACACCGAATGAGTTATTTAAAGGAATACGAACTTGTTTACTTCCAGATTAACGATGTTGCACTTATCATGTGAATCCGCCTCTTGTTTTTATTATTGTTTTTATTATTGTTTTTATTATTGTTTTTATTATTGTTTTTATTATTGTTTTTATCAAAAAATTGTAGGAGATTTTGGTAAATGTGAAATTGTTTTTCCTTACGTGCGTCTCGTTGATAGCGAGAGGTGATACGGTTTATCTCTTTACGCAATGCATGGAATCTATTTATACCAAGAATAAAGGATGGAGGATGGAGGATGGAGGATGGAGGATCTATCTTTGCATCTTTTCCCTTGTGGATAATTAATATACTAATACCTTCTAAACTTGCCATTATTTCGCAAATATATCGATATTCCCAAAGAAGGCCTAGGCCAAATCGAAAATCTTTAGCAAATCTATCAGATAACTGCTCCAGAAGATCAATAACATCTTCCGTAGTTATTAATGCGGTATTCTGGATAATTAGTTAACGGCATCTGTATATAGCTCAAAAGTGCATAGTAAAAATCTATACCCGTTATTATACATCCTTGCCACAGATTTGGTGAGATAACCCCAGACAAGCTTTGGCGGAAGATCACAGGAGTCGAACCTGCCAGAGACCACTGGCGGCCCCATCTGGATTTGAAGTCCAGCCGCCCCACCGGGGACGATGATCTTCCATATCAATACGAAAGAATTATGAAAACATGCCGATTATAGCGCGTGCTGTAAGGCTTCTGAACCGATCTGTGGAAACAATTCATCAATTTCCTAAAAAGCATTAAATTTTGTTGTTAAAAAACTCGATATTCGCGTTGAGTTTACCGAATTTTACCTACATCTTATTAGCCGATACCCATTACGATACACTGCTCATTCAGCCATGTATCCCAAACACAAACAGGACCCTATATGACTAATCCGTTACTCGTTCCATCCGGTTTACCAAAATTTTCTTCTATTAAACCAGAACATGTTGTTCCTGCTGTAAAAGAAGTCATTGCAAATTACCGCCAAACTGTCGAAAAGATCCTAGCCGAGAATACCGTTTTTACCTGGGACAATCTGTGTCAGCCACTGGCTGAAGCAAATGATAAACAGTCACGTGCATGGTCACCAGTCAATCATCTGAATTCGGTTAAAAACAGTCCGGAGCTGCGTGCAGTCTACGAAGAAAGTTTACCATTGCTGTCTGAATTCAGTACCTGGTTAGGTCAACACAAGGGCCTGTATCAAGCATATAAGTCATTACGTGAGAGTGCTGAGTTTGAGAAACTCTCTCAACCTCAACGCCAAGCTGTCGAAAATTCACTGCGCGATTTTAAACTGTCAGGTATCGGTCTGCCTGAGGCGAAACAGAAACGTTATGGCGAGATCAGCGCACGTTTGTCAGATTTAAGTTCTCAATTCAGCAATAACGTGCTTGATGCCACTATGGGCTGGACCAAGTTAATTACTGATGTGGAAGATTTGTCTGGTCTGCCTGAAAGTGCGATTGCCGCAGCTAAAGCTCAGGCAGAAGCGAGAGGAAAAAAAGGCTGGCTGCTGACTTTGGAAGCGCCAAGTTATCAGCCGGTTATTACCTATGCAGAAGACCGTGAATTACGTCGGGAAATTTATCACGCTTATCAAACTCGTGCTTCTGATCAAGGCCCAAATGCCGGTAAATGGGATAACAGCGAAGTGATGGCTGAACTCCTTGCATTACGTCATGAGCAAGCCCAATTGCTTGGCTTCAAAAATTATGCTGAACAATCTCTTGCAACCAAAATGGCAAAAACGCCTAAGGAAGTTTTGGGTTTTCTGAATGATTTGACAAAACGCGCTCATCCACAAGGTGAAGAAGAAGTAGATGAGTTAACATGTTTTGCGAAATGGCATCATTGCGCCCACGAGCTGGAAGCTTGGGATATGGCTTATTATGCCGAAAAACAAAAGCAGCATAAGTTTTCTATTAATGACGAACAGTTACGTCCTTATTTCCCTGAACAACGAGCTGTTGAAGGGCTATTTGAAGTTGTTCGCCGTATCTATGGCATTACAGCCAAAGAGCGCCATGATGTAGAAACCTGGCACCCAGATGTCCGTTTCTTCGATCTATATGATGACAAAAATGAGCTGCACGGCAGTTTCTATATGGATCTCTATGCGCGCGAACATAAACGGGGCGGTGCCTGGATGGATGAATGTATCAGCAAGATGCGCCATTCCAACGGCGAGCTGCAAAAACCAGTCGCTTATCTGAACTGCAACTTCAACAAACCTGTTGGTGGTAAACCAGCTCTGTTCACCCACAGTGAAGTAAACACGCTGTTCCACGAGTTCGGTCACTGTCTGCACCTGATGCTGACCCAGATTGAAACTGCTGCTGTTTCCGGTATTAATGGCGTGCCATGGGATGCGGTTGAGATGCCAAGCCAGTTCATGGAAAATTGGTGCTGGAAACCAGAAGCACTGGCATTTATTTCTGGTCACTATGAAACTAAAGAGCCCCTGCCACAATCTATGCTAGATAATCTTTTAGCAGCGAAAAACTATCAAGCAGCAATGGCTATGCTGCGTCAGCTTGAGTTTGGTCAGTTCGATTTCCGTTTGCATGTTGAGTATGATCCAGCAAAAGGTGCTCAGATCATGCAAACCTTGAAGAAAGTGAAAAAATTAGTTTCCGTAGTGCCTTCACCTAAATGGGGCCGCTTCCCACACTCATTCAGTCATATCTTCTCCGGTGGTTATGCCGCAGGTTACTACAGCTATCTGTGGGCTGAAGTGCTGGCAGCTGATGCCTTTTCACGCTTCGAAGAAGAAGGGATTTTCAACCGTGAAACCGGGCAATCTTTCCTTGATAATCTTCTGTCCCGTGGTGGTTCTGAAGATCCAATGGAACTGTTCAAACGTTTCCGTGGCCGTGAACCCAAACTGGATGCAATGCTGCGTAGTTCTGGTATCAAGGGATAATCAGGGTGGGTATCTGTTTAATCTGTGAACAAGGCGCTGATAGCAGCGCCTTATCTCAACTGGCGAAACGCTGGGAGCTGGTACATGACGAAAGTGCTGTCATGGCATTGGTTCTTACACCTCAACATCTCGAACTCCGCAAAAGGGATGAGCCCAAACTGGGCGGCATCTATGTGGATTTTATCTCAGGCACCATGGCACATCGCCGCCGCTTTGGTGGCGGACGAGGTGAAGCCGTTGCTAAAGCCGTAGGAATCAAAAAAGATTATCTACCAACCATCGTGGATGCTACCGCAGGTCTGGGACGTGACGCCTTTGTACTGGCATCACTGGGTTGTCATGTAAGAATGCTGGAACGCCATCCTGTGGTCGCGGCATTGCTGGATGATGGGCTTCAACGTGGTTATCAGAATGAAGAAATCGGCGGCTGGCTAAGAGAACGCATGACATTACTCCATGCCTCCAGCATCACAGCACTGACCAATATTACACCGCAGCCTGATGTGGTTTATCTTGATCCTATGTATCCACATAAACAGAAAAGTGCACTGGTGAAGAAAGAGATGCGGGTGTTTCAGTCTCTGGTTGGTGCCGATGAAGATGCTGATAATTTGCTATCCCCTGCACGAGCTCTGGCAAAACGCCGTGTCGTGGTAAAGCGACCTGATTATGCAGAACCTTTAGCTGGAATAGCTGCATCAGCGGCTATCACCACAAAAAACCACCGTTTTGATATCTATCCTTGCTAAAATATCAGCCGCATATTGCGGCTGATCACTTTAATTTACAAGATACCCTGAGAGAGCATAGCGTCAGCCACTTTTACAAATCCGGCAATATTCGCACCCTGAACATAATTGGTCTGTTTGCTCTCGCCACCATACTCAACACAGGCGTGATGAATATCTAGCATAATGTGATGCAAACGTGCATCCACTTTCTCAGCCTTCCAGCCTAAACGTGCTGCATTTTGCGCCATTTCCAAACCTGATGTTGCCACGCCACCCGCGTTGGCTGCTTTACCTGGTGCGAATAGCACGCCTGCTTCAATAAAGGCTTCAGTCGCTGAAATGGTTGCTGGCATATTCGCCCCTTCAGCTACGGCTTTAACGCCATTCTTGATAAGGACCTTAGCCGCATCCAAATCCAACTCGTTCTGAGTAGCGCATGGCAAAGCGATATCAACCGGCACAGACCAGGGTTGTAACCCTTTCAGGAACGTCAGCCCCCGCTCTTTGGCATACTCTTCCACTCGACCATAGTGCTGATTTTTAATCTCTTCAAGGTGAGCCAATTTCTCCAGCGTGAAACCTTCTTCATCAACCACTGTGCCACCGGAATCAGAAGCAGTAATCACTTTCGCACCCAGCGCCATGCATTTCTCAATAGTATACTGTGCGACGTTACCTGCACCGGAAACCGATACCCGCATACCGTCAAAGCTCATACCATGGCGTTTTAGCATGGCATTGGTGAAATAAACCAGACCATAACCGGTTGCTTCCGGACGAATCAAACTGCCACCGAAAGAGAGACCTTTGCCAGTAAATACACAAGCGGTGTTATTAGAGAGCTTTTTCATCATACCTGACATAAAAGCCACTTCACGGCCACCTACACCAATATCCCCCGCAGGAACGTCGGTATCGGGTCCCAAATGGCGGTACAATTCTGTCATTAACGCCTGACAGAAACGCATCACTTCGCCTTGGCTTTTTCCTTTGGGATCAAAATCTGAACCCCCTTTACCACCACCCATCGGTAAAGTTGTCAGCGCATTTTTTAAAGTTTGTTCAAAGCCAAGGAATTTCAGAATAGAGAGATTCACCGATGGATGAAAACGCATACCACCTTTATACGGACCAATAGCTGAGTTGAACTGCACTCGCCATGCACGGTTCACTTGAACCTTACCTTGATCATCTACCCAGCAAACTCGAAACTGGATAACCCTTTCCGGTTCTATCATACGCTCCAGCAAGCTTTGTTCACGATATTTCTGATTTTGTTCAAGGAACGGCCAAAGAGAGGTAAATACTTCCCGGACAGCCTGAAGATATTCTGGTTGATATTCATCCCTGCGTTGAATCGATCCAAGAAATGAAGACAAAGAGAGTAAACAGCTCATAGTTATTCCTTATTTCTACTTTGGTTGTAATGTCTCCTCAGCAATTCTCTAATAATTATTTTTGTCGAAAATGTGAGGTAAGTTGTGTTTGCCCTTTGAATATATCACTGTTCTATATTCATCTTTCAAGAAGTTTTTTTATAGAAAGGTAAAAAAAATTTCTTGATTGCATCAGGCACAAACCAAACAACACCTCATTTCATCAAAAAAAACGCCTGCATAAGCAGGCGATTTTATCGAATAAATTTTCAATCTATAGCTATTCATCGTTACGTAAAGGAACAATCAGCATATCAACATGAACCGTGTTAATCAGCTGGCGGGCAGAAGACATCAGTTTGCTCCAGAAATCCTGATGATGACCACAAACAACCAGATCTATGTCATATTTCTTAATCGCATCAACCAATACCTGAGCCAGATCACCGCTACCGCTCAGGGTTTCCTGAATGCCATAATCTGTCCCTGCGGAGAGATCTTTCAACGCATTGCGAGTCTCGTCAGTAATGCGTTGCTGCATATCACCGAGATTAACATCAATCAAACCGGTGTAGAGATCGGAATAGTTAACATCAACATGGATCAGGGAAACTTTGGCATTGTACGGTTTTGCCATGGAAATAGCTTTTTGTACCAATACCTGACTTTCCGGGGATAAATCAACCGCAACAAGAATATGTTTATAAGCCATAAGCGAACTCCTTCCATAATGCCGATTAATGAGTTGGCAGGGCAAATTGCCACTATCTTATGCCTATTTAGAATGCCCTTAAGATGCTGTTTCGATCACAACTTATCGCAAGCAAAGAACATTCACCAAACAAACAACATATACCACAATCGCTATTCCTTCCACTTGATAGAGAACAAAATCAAGCCCTGGGTTTATAGTCTTTCTTGTCCAATCCATGTTTTTCCATGCTCAAATCGAGTTTTTTGCGTGGGATCCTATTTTGCAAACCAGTAGGTCAGTGACTTATCCATTGCAAAAAGCTATTGCCAAATCACCTAAAATGGCAACAGGTTAACGCAATTGCACCTGATGATTTATGCTCTTGCATTGATTCAGATATTGATGCAATATTACATCAATATCTGAATCAATGAGGTAATCAAATGCGAACTACTGTCACGATTGATGATGTGCTGTATGCACAGGCGCTGGAAATGGCCGATCCTAGCATGGACAAAGCTGATATTTTCCGGGAAGCGATGAAAACGTTTGTTCGGGTGCAGGCGGCAAAAAGGCTGGCTTCGCTCGGCGGTACATCGCCTGAAATGCAGAGGATTCCCCGCCGCCGCGAGGAGCCATCCGCATAATGACTATTTTGGTTGATACGTCCGTCTGGGTTGACCATTTCAAAAACCGGAATGACGGGTTGATTCAGTTACTGAGCTGGGATCTGGTTCTGATTCATCCAATGGTATTGGCAGAGATAGCCTGTAGTACCCCTCCGGCTCCAAGACTGCGAACACTTGGTGATCTAGGTCTCTTACCTCCGAGCCATCAGGCCAGTATTGCCGAAGTGATGGCGTTTATTGAAAACGAAAAACTGTACGGGCTTGGATGTGGTTTGGTTGATATTACGTTGCTGGCATCAACCCTGATAACGCCAGGAGCAAGACTTTGGACATTGGATAAGCAACTTGAGAGATTGGCTAAACGTCTTAATGCGAGTTATCAGCCGATTCATTGACCGTAGCGCTGGCTGCGTCTCCAGAGCGCTTAGGAGAACATAAAAATATGTGTATTTTTTACGCAGTCATTGCATTTGCTGTTTTTTTGCCATTCGCTTTGCTATCACCTCATTAACAGTTGATTCAACAAATACCGTTGATTTTGTGTTTTGGATAGGCGCGCAAAAAAATCTATAATGAGTAATGACAGCAATCTATTTTTAAAAAATTTGCCTTTAAAGAGAAATCTTAATTAATTTTTCTTTATTATCGATTATGTTAATAATCCTTTTTCAGGCGTATTTAATGTAATAATTATGCTTCTCCACTTCCACCCAAAAATGCTCATATACTACAATCACCACGACTTAACCGCCACGCTAAAGAAAGACAATAACTTTGCTCCAAGGAAGGGTTTTTTGTACTATCTGACTATCTTTCCTACAATAAATATAAGGCATCACCGCCTGCAATTTTGATTTTTTTCCTTTTGTGACAGCTTTGGCTAAACCATTCTAAGGAGGGGGATTATGTTCAGTTCAATTGTACTGTTTTGGGCGCTGTGTCTTGTCTGCATTATGAATATGATGCGCTACTTCTCTTCACTGCGGGCATTGTTGTCTATTCTTCGCCAGTCCGATCCCTTGCTTTATCAATCAGTAGACGGTAACGGTTTTTTTACTGCTCATGGACAGCTCAATAAGCAGATAAGGCTCGTACACTATATCAATTCACAACGTTACCTGGATCATCATGATCCAGAAGTGGTGCTCCGCTGTGAACGGCTGAGAAGGCAATTTATTCTGACGAGCGCGCTGAGTGGATTAGTTGTTGTTTGTCTGATTTCTATGTTGATTTGGTACTAAAACAAAAGGCGGTATAGTTAACCCATACCGCCTTCAAATTTTTCGTCAAAACAATTAAATCAGTTTCAAAGCGTACCAGTAAAAAATACCAGATAACCCAATTGAAACCGGTAGCGTCAGTATCCAAGCCAACATGATGTTCTTGATTGTTTTACCCTGAACACCACCACCATCAACCAACATCGTCCCCGCTACCGCAGAGGAAAGAACCTGTGTAGTCGAAACCGGCATCCCGGTATAACTCGCAACACCAATTGAAACAGCCGCAGTCATCTGCGCTGAAACACCCTGTGCGTAGGTCATACCTTTCTTACCAATCTTCTCGCCGATAGTCACCGCAACGCGTTGCCAGCCAACCATAGTTCCTAAGGACAGTGCCAGTGCCACCGCAATGATGATCCAGACAGGTGCATACTCAACAGTATGCAATAAGTCTTTACGCAGTTTATTCAGAAAACGGGCATCTTCAGCACTGGTTTCCGGCAGTTTAGCCACAGCTTCCACAGTATCGGCAATACACATCAACATGCGGCGCATATTGTTACGCTGTTCAGGATTCAGCCCACTATAGCTCTGAATGCCCTTCAATATGCTTTCTGTCTGATTGAGAACAACTACAGCACGAGTGCTGTCACAATGGAATCGCCCTTCCGGCTCATCTTCAACAACAGCAACCAATGGCGTCAGTTCAATGGCATGAGATAACGCAGTACCATGCTGCTGATAATATTGTTGCAGGTGAGTAACTGCATCGTAAGTACGTGCAATGTCATAGCCATTAGCATTCATGTTTACGACAAATCCCGCCGGAGCTACGCCGATCAGCACCAGCATAATTAAACCAATGCCTTTCTGACCATCATTCGCCCCATGAGAGAAACTTACTCCTACCGCAGACAAAATTAGCGCAGTACGCGTCCAGAAAGGTGGTTTACGTTTACCGTCTTTCTTCTCACGTTCAGCGGGTGTCAGATGAATACGTTTGCGTTTCTTGGTGCTACTCCAGTAACGGCGCAGCAGAAACACGATTGCCCCAGCAATGATCAATCCGATGAAAGGAGAGAGGATCAACGACAGGAAAATCTGTATCATCTTCGGCACATTCAGTGCATCAACCACAGAAGAGTTGGTCACGATGGCATTGGTCAAGCCGATACCAATAATGGAACCAATCAGGGTATGAGAACTGGATGCAGGTAAACCGAAATACCAGGTACCAAGATTCCAGACAATGGCAGCCAGCAGCATGGAAAACACCATGGCAAGACCATGAGCAGAACTGACATTGAGCAGAAGATCGGTAGGGAGTAAATGTACAATCGCGTAGGCGACACTTAATCCACCAAGAAGAACACCAAAAAAGTTAAATACCCCAGCCATGACAACTGCGAACTGTGCTCGCATAGCACGGGTATAAATAACTGTTGCTACCGCATTCGCGGTATCATGAAAGCCATTAATGGCTTCATAAAACAGCACAAACAGCAGTGCCAGTACTAACATTAGGCTGGTGTGAAAATCCAGGCCAGTAAAAAGATGTAGCATAAACGTTAAGCCAGTTAGTTGGACATGAACGCGGCGCATTATCAGTGACAAATGCTAGCGGGGAAAGTGAAATATGAACTTTTTTTGATTTCATGACAACCAGATAACAATAAGAAATGAGAATATTCCTTATATATCATAAAATTGCATATCTTTTAAAAAATTGACAATTTTAAGACAAAAAATAAGTTTATCTGACAAATTCAGGTCATACGGGAACTTTTTCCCGCAAAATTATCAAAAATGCAACACTTTAAGGGAAGTTCCCGCTAAATTATTCGGTTATAAAGAGAGAAATAGTGGAAAGATTTGATGTAGTTATTGTTGGTGCCGGTGCAGCCGGTCTGTTTTGCGCAGCTCAAGCCGGACAACGTGGTTTACGGGTGCTGGTTCTGGACAATGGCAAAAAAACCGGGCGTAAGATTTTGATGTCCGGTGGTGGGCGTTGTAACTTCACTAATATGTACACGGAGCCATCAGCTTATCTTTCCGCTAATCCCCATTTCTGCAAATCTGCCCTAGCCCGCTATACACAGTGGGATTTTATTGATCTGGTTCAGCACCATGGCATTGCTTACCACGAAAAAACCCTGGGGCAGCTTTTTTGCGATGATTCAGCTCAACAGATAGTTGATATGTTGCTAAAAGAGTGTGAGGCTGGTCAGGTCACTGTTCGTCTGCGTAGCGAAGTTAACCACGTAGAAAAAAAGGAGCTGGGTTTCGTTATCACTGTTAATGGAAAGGAAGTAAGTACACGCTCACTAGTCATCGCTTCCGGTGGGTTATCTATGCCAGGCCTTGGCGCAACCCCTTTTGGTTATCGGGTTGCAGAACAGTTTGGCCTGAAAGTCTTGTCAACCCGCGCCGCTCTCGTGCCTTTTACTCTGCATAAACCACTACTGGAGCAACTTCATATGCTTTCCGGTGTGTCCGTTCCCGCCATTGCCACCGCTGAAAATGGCACGCTATTCAAAGAAAATATCCTGTTTACCCACCGAGGACTTTCCGGCCCGGCAATTTTACAAATTTCCAGTTATTGGCAGCCGGGAGAGTTTGTGAGTATTAACTTACTTCCAAATATTGATCTGGAAACGTTTCTGGAGAAAGAACGGAGTGCTCACCCAAACCAAAGCGTAAAGAATACCTTGGCAAAATTATTACCGAAGAGGTTGACAGAATGTCTGCAAACACTCGGTCAACTCCCAGATATTTCTCTTAAGCAATTGAACTCAGTTCAGCAAAAACAATTGATGACAAATCTTCAATCATGGCAAGTACAACCCAACGGTACTGAAGGCTATCGTACTGCTGAAGTGACGATGGGCGGCGTGGACACTCATCAGCTTTCATCCAAAACAATGGAGGCTAATCAGGTAAAAGGACTCTATTTTATCGGTGAAGTGGTAGACGTCACCGGCTGGCTTGGTGGCTACAATTTCCAGTGGGCATGGAGTTCCGCCTGGGCGTGTGCGCAGGCGTTGTAACTTTTGTGCAGGAGTAGGATTATTCGTTAATAAAGTGTTAGTGGCTAACTGAGAAGAGAATTCTGGGCATGTCAATACATCTTCGCCTGCAAAATCGTTCTAACTGTACCGAAACTTTCTTACAGTCATATGTAATTGTATACACAGCTGTCTGGCATCAGATTCCAGTATGCTTTCATAACGAAAGATGCACTTAAGAATAATTGCTATTTCAGTTAAAGTTCTGTCTTATACGCTCGTTATACATCTGGCAAAACATCCCGGTTTTAGGAGTCTGCCAGATGAACTAGGTGTTTATGTTTAATAACAGAATCATCCTATATGAAAAGCAGATGGATCCAGTTCAAATTCTTTGTCAATTTCCAGCTTCTTCAATATCGCAGGAAGAACCTGGTGAATCATACGCATACCGACCAGAAGTTCGTTCATATAAATATCTGGATGAATACGTGAAGAATTGAACCCCAAACTTTCTGCTTCGGCTTCAAGACCGAGATTGTCACCAGAATTATAAACTAACGCGAGCAGTTCTGCCCTGAGAGGAACGCCAGCCCGAAACGCTTTATCCTTAACAATATTGAGCCATTCTTCGTAATCTTTAAGGGGTCTAAGGTGAGTAGACCTACCCGGTCACCCAAGTAGGTACAAGTTCAGCTAAAATCATAGCTGCATGTATTCCAATCATTTTCATCTAATTAGGCATTTTATTCTGTACTGTGCATTATGATAGAGGTGTTAACCCCGTTTAATGAGTGCAAAATATACCGTCTAACTGTGCAGAATTGGTTACCGTGCTACAGATTCAAAGGAAAAATGGGTAAATTGCAGCCGTAATTTATGACGCTAGTTGTGTAAAAATTTTTCAATAGATGAAATGCAATTGTCGCTTCATTTATCGAGCGGATGAGTGAAATTTATCGTGCGCGGCATCATCAAGTATGTGCCCTTAGCAAAAAAAGACAACTAATGGTTATATAAATTAAATAAAACATAACTTATTTATCTATTAAAAAATTAACGAATCCTTACGTTTATCCATTATTGGAGATTAATTATGGATTTAGAAAGTATAACTGCCATTCAGTCAGGTCAACCTATTACATGTAATGCATGGCTATTCTGGTTAAGGAAGTTCACCGGGAGCATACCTAACAACGTACTAGTAGTGATGGGCTCATTATTCATGAACATGGTATTCATGCCAACTGCTGATGCATCCAACACGCGGATTTTTTCGCTGCAAGAAGCAACCATCAAACAGATGCAGCAAGCGATGGAGGCTGGTGCGTTGTCGAGTGTCGAATTGACGACAATGTACCTGAACCGAGTATATGCCTATGATCTCAATAGTATAAAACTGAACTCCATTCCTGTCTTAAATCCAAGAGTGTTTGAGGAGGCTGCGGAGGCAGACCGTCTGCGGTCTGAAGGCATTATACTCGGGCCTCTTCACGGGATCCCTTACACTGTTAAGGATAGCTATATGGTTGCTGGTCTCACCGTAGCTGCGGGATCGCCTGCCTTCAAAAAGCTGATAGCAAAAGATGATGCCTTCACGATTAAAAAGATTCGGGAGTCTGGTGGGGTTCTCATCGGAAAAACAAACATGCCTCCGATGGCAGCCGGTGGCATGCAGCGAGGTGTTTATGGTCGTGCGGAAAGTCCCTACAACGCCGACTATCTTACGGCCGCATGGTCTTCCGGTTCATCGAACGGTTCAGCTACCGCAACGGCTGCAAATTTTGCGGCCTTCGGGATGGGAGAGGAAACCGTGTCGTCTGGTCGTTCACCTGCTTCTAACAATGCTCTGGTGGCCTATACTCCTTCACGTGGATTGATCTCAATCCGAGGCAATTGGCCTCTGTACCCTATACGTGATGTGGTTGTCCCGCATACACGTACTGTTGAGGATATGCTTCGAGTCCTGGATGTGGTAGTGGTTGATGATCCGATCACAGAGGGAGACCTCTGGCGTCATCAGAAAGTTGTCAAACTACCTGCTGTGACTTCAGCACGCCCTAAAACCTATCTTGAACTCAGAGACACAAATTCGTTGAAGGGACGAAGAGTTGGCGTTCCAAAGATATACATTGGCAAAGATTTTGGTGGCAGTGCTCCCATTCGCATCAGGCCGTCTATCATTGAACTTTGGGATAAGGCTGCTACAGACCTTCGTGCGCTTGGCGCTGACGTGATTGAAATCGATTTCCCACTCCAGAATAATTATGAGGGGGACCGTGTAGGCACTAGAACGATGGAAGAACGCGGACTTATTCCACTCGACTGGATGGAATTGGAGTTTAACTATATAAATTCCTATGTGGCCGAAGAGTTCCTCAAGAACGTAGGAGACCCGAATTTCCCTTCTTGGACTAATATCGACCCGGCAACAGTATTTCCGAACCCGCCAGGATCCGTCGATGCGTGTCGCGGATTTAATCGAAATTCAGATTATAAATTGCTCATCGACACAATCAAAGCTGGGGTCCAGCCCATTGAGAAACTACCGGGTTTTGCGACTATGCTCCGCGGCCTCGAAGAAACGCGAAAGATAGACCTTGAGGACTGGATGAAGGCGGAGAAGCTTGATCTCATTGTTTTTCCCGCAAACAGCAACATCGGTAAGGCCAACGCAGATGTCAATGATATCTCGTACGAAGAAGCATTGCAGAACGGTAACTTTTACTCAAACACCAACTATGTTCTCCGTCACTTGGGCATCCCAAGTGTTTCAGTGAGCATGGGGACCATGAAGGACACTGGTATTCCTGTTAACTTAACATTCATTGGCCCAGCTTACAGCGACAACGATCTTCTTCGGTACGCATACGCTTATGAATTCGCCACCAATAACAGAACCATAGCAACCCGGGTTCCCCCATTGGCCGACGAAATACTGGACTACTCAGACGGAAAAACAGTTCCACCGGTGCAACGTACAGATAAACTGCCCCCGGTGTTAGTATTGAATGCATCTCTTGCTGGTACTACGCTTACAATTTCTGGTACGGCGAAGGACATAAGTAAAATTGCGACAACGCGTATTTATGTTAATGGGATAAAGACACCATTTGATGGCGATTTGGTTAACTGGCAGGCGAAAGTTGACACCAAAAAATACTACAACATCACAGCATTAGCTGCCGAAGCACTTTTCGTGGTTGTTATTTCTAAAGACGAATATGGTAATACGGCCGTGGCAACCAAAAGTATCAAATTGCCGGTAAGCAAGAGTAAAGCGGCAATACAGATCGGCGACGGGACTACGCCATCATCTGTACATCCACCAGCAGACATACCTGCGTGTATACCTGGCGGCACCCCACAACATATTGGTTAAACAGGCGGACACCTAGATAGTGTCGTCACGATATCTCTGATCGTGTTTGGCATTGACTTGAGCCCCACTTACCAGGACGTCAGGGCACCTAGGGACGTGTCGCTTATGATAATCGACTATTTATTAATGCGGTATTCTGGATTTTACGGACAGGAGCCCCCTAGCGAGATTTACCCCCCCGATTATGGCGATTGGAAAAATATGCATCGCCGTTTTTGTCGGTGGCGTGACAAAGGCGTATGGGAAGGATTGCTTGAAGAACTCATCTCTGAACCGGATTTCGAATGGCTGATGATTGACGCCAGTCACATTAAGGTTCATCCCCATGCCGCAGGGGCGGAAGGTGGCAATCAGGATATGGGGCGTACAAAAGGGGACTCAATAGCAAGATACACCTGGCCGTGGATGCGCATGGTATGCCGGTCAGAGTACTTATTACAAGCGGGTATCACGGCTATGACAGTAATGCCGTTGTTGAACAAGCAGAAAAACAAGGTATGGAAGCGCAAATTCCCAGCCGTAAAAATCGCAAAGTGAGACGAGAATATGACTGTGAACTCTATCGGCTCAGGCACTTAGTTGAAAATGCTTTCCTGCATCTTAAACGCTGGCGTGGTATAGCGACCCGTTATGCCAAAAATAGTGGCTCATTTCTTGCTGGCGTTCAGATCCGCTGTCTCCCTCTTTGGTTAAGAATTTTATGACGATACTATCTAGTAGTAGATCATCATTTTTCCCACCAGCAATGGGGCAAAGGGTGAATAGACCTACTCGGTCACCCAGGTAGCCCCTCCTCAGAACCGGACTTGCAGAATTACCGCATCCGGCTCCCAAGAAAAATCTACCCAAAATCGCGGTTTATTTATCATGCGGAGCAAGACCTTTATATCTGTCCGGCTAATGATAAGTGACTTCATGTCAGTACAGTAAAACCCTCTGAAAAAAGCCGTAGGCATCGGGTCTCTACCGGAGCAAATTGTGCCGATTGCCCGCAAAAAGAAAAGGGTACACAGGAAAAAAAATCAGAAAAATCAAGTGGTAACCGGAAGATAAAGCGCGGGATAAACGGCGTTCACGGATGGACAAACCGGAGTCAAAGTGGAATTTACCTTGCACGCCATAGTCCATAAAGATTTCGGGGTACCGTATGAGCTGGGTAACAGAAGAATTCAAGACATTAGCGCTGGGTGTGCTCAATGCTTGGATGTGGGCACGAGAGCCCCGGGATGCCGATGGCGTGCGGGGAGGGATTAAGGAGAGCACCCGTTGGCTCGAAGGCTACGAGCACGTAGCCCGCGCGCAGGCCCCGTGCTGGTCCAGGTGAGTTTTGCTCTGCCGCCCGGACGCGGACGCCGCACACGTAAGGTGACTCAACAACTGCACACCGAATCGGTCGAACTGGACGATGGTGCACAAGGCCGCTTGACGGTGACCTGCGTGGTGGCAGAAGAGATGAACCCGCCGAACGGGGTCAAACGGTGGTGTGGAGCTTGTTGAGCAATCGTCCGGTGAACACGCTGGAGCAGGCAGTGGATACTCGTGGACTGGTACCGGGCGCGTTGGGAGATAGCGCTGGCTCTGTACCTGGTAGTAGCCTGGCGGATCAACCGGCTGATGTGGCTAGGCCGGACATTGCGGTGTTTGTTGATGGCGTGCGCTTTGCTCGTCAACAGTGATGAGATGTGTGTAATGGGATGCCTTTAGGTAGCTCTTTCGCTGATATATCTCATTGCAACGGCACATAGCGAATTAAACATTACTAACATGTCAACCATCGCTAAAAGCCCAGCTTGGCAGGAAAAGAACAAAATCCAGTTGCCGTCTTACATTGACACGAGGGGGAAGTGTTCATATCATTATGTTGATAGTTAGCCTAGTGGTGTTCTGGTCAGAACAACAAGTGTTACGATTGGCGAACAACTTGATTCTTTTATCGTCGGTTAATAGACAGCGGCCATTACAGCTCTGTGAGTGAAGTCATGCGCTCTGCTCTGCGATTGCTAAAGCAACAGGAAACAAATAATGAAATTTTCGCTAGGAGGCTAGAAAGTGGTGAAAGCCCGTTATCGGCTTATTAGGAACCAAGCTATGATTTGACGACATTTGACTCTGCCCGTAACTGTTCGGCTTCGGTTACTGCATTTTGAGATATACAAAATGATTTTTGGACACCACATATTTATCGGACATAGTTTTTGTACACTGTCCTACCATTCCTACCATTGTCTATAATAAATTGACATATCAACAAATAAGATAAAAATTGTCAAATCGTAGCTTTGTTTCCACTAGGCCTTCTACAGTAGCCACGAAAAGCCGTTTTCGTATACGGTGGAAACTATTAAAGATCTTTGTGGTAGCAATGTTTCCAGCCTTGAAAACTTTCAAACAAAAACTCTCTTGTCAACCTGTCTGCTGCTACAATGGGAATGCTGAATTAATGACAATGATTTAGTGAATGTGAAAAAAAATGACTTTTAGCGCTCTGGCTGGATGTTATCAGTGCTAAATTGGAACTAACAGCTTAACTTGGAATTATAATAAAAAACTCATTAGAATAAAATTCGCTAATATTTAAACTCATCTTCTGTAAGGACAAGGTAAATGCTTTCTACATACAAGCTGTATGGTTTTTTTGTTGGTTTAACTGTGACTATAATGATCACCTGTGACACACTGGTATATAAAGTATATGACATTTATCAACTTAAAATTACAGCCAGTGGTATTATTTTTTCTTTATGCTTTCTCTTCTCTACATTATTAACAGAAGTATATGGCTATAAATTGGCAGTGAGATCGGTATGGATTATGGTTTTCTGTCAGACCATTTATGTACTACCGCTGAATATTACCTCAGTTATTCAAAGCGAAAATAATGTTATTGCAGAAAACTACTACGCTCTCTATCATGAATTCTGGCGGGTGATGATCGGTACGTGGTTTTCTGTCCCGATATCTTATTTTTTCAACGGCATAGTAATATCCAAACTAAAAATAGTTTTTTCCGGTCAATATTTTTTCATCCGATACTTGATAGCTTCAATGTCTACACAGGCTGCATTATTGCTGACTTCATACCCTATAAGTTTATCTGGTAAATATAACATAAATGAATTGATAAATATAATATCTACAACTTGGAACTATAAAGTATTTATGTCAATTTGCTTGTTGCCGCTTGCTGTTTGTTTGGTTGACTTGGTTAAAAAAATAGAAAAGACGGATTATTTCGATTGGAATACATCGTATAATCCTCTCAATGTTTTTACTGAAAAAAATGAGAGAAAACCATAATGAGAATTCTTCAACTTACTGATATTCATATTTTTTCTAATTACTGTGACCTTAAAGAAAACAACGATACTCACTATATTGAAACTATTAAATTTATTCTTAAGCATAAGAGGATACTGAACATTGATGCGTTAGTGATCACTGGTGATATATCTCATGATGGCGGAGAGCAGTCATATAAGATTTTTTTTCAGGAACTAGCATGTCTGAATCTGCCCTATGCTATTTTGCCGGGTAATCATGATAATCCAGCGGTGCTGTTACATAACAGTATTGGTCAGAAAAATATTAAAAATATTGAAGACTTATCTAATGATGAATGGAGTTTTATCAGTCTGAACAGCGTGGTTGAAGGTAAAGATTACGGAAAGGTAGATGAAGATGAAATTGAAAAACTAGAAGAAAAAATGAGGCGTTCTGGTCATAGAAATATCGCTTTATTTTTGCATCATCATCTATTACCTGTCGGTACACCTTTGGTAGATATATGCAACTTACAGAACACAAAGGAATTACTTACATTGTGCCAAAAATACCCAGTAAAATTTGTTGGCTCAGGTCATGCACATACACTTTTTCAACGAAAAATAGGCGACCTTCTATTATCTGTTTCCCCGGCTGTATGTTATCAGTGGGAGAATGGAACGAATTATGTCAATACGGTAAATACGAGTGGTTTTAATATCATATCTTTCAATGAACCAGTATTTGTTGAAACTTACTTCATTTAACCAACTTCAAAGGCTGATTAAATTTGTGATCTGACGGTTTTTGTTGTGCCAACTTGTTTGATATTTCTCTGCCTTTTCTCAATCCCGTGTAGAAGGCGATCCTCGTGGCATCAACGCCTGCGGTATTATCGATCAATTCTCGGTCTTTCATAAACTCTTTTCCGGTGACAGTGATTTCATTGTTGCCGTTAGTTATTGTGTAAACACCGCATCTCGTTTCTTCACTGATGGATAATTTAGTATCTATCAGCTTTTTTCTTGCCTCTGTTTCGGCAATAAATGCAATATCTTTAGGATTTACTTCACGAAAAAAATCGCTATTAATAAGTTGTTCATAGGTTTTCTTTACATACGTTTGTGTACCAAACTCTTTGAAAAACCAATAATTTTCTGTCTTATAATTGATGCTTTTATCTATCGTATAAATATAATCTGGTGAAAATATTCTCTGAATTGCTTTAAATATGGAAATATTAATTTTCATCTATTTCAACCTTTTAATTGTTTTCAATAGAACCCCAAAAATAGTATAATCGGTATATTCTACGGGTGAACTATCAGATTCCAAGGAAATATTGGAAAACTGAAAACCATTCTCACCAACAAAAACTCTTCGCAAGCAAATAGGGTAACTTTTTGTTTTGACTAACACTATGTCTCCGTCACAGAAAAGCTCATTTTGCGAGATAATACAAAGTGTTCCCCGTTCTAATTCTGGTGACATGACATTGTTAGTAATTTCAATAGCACATAATGAATCATCATTAATATTGTCCACCTCAGTTGTATAACTACTTGTAAAATTGGTTTTTTTTGATAGATAGTTTTCTATATCATTATATCGGATCAAAGGAATCCTCTTAATATTACTTGGAGGCTCCCCCACTGAGGTAAAATCCACATCGGTAAGTGTAATTAAAATGTCCTGTCGTGCTATTATATTATCTGTTAGCTAGGTTTCGCGCTTCTTCGGACAGTTTATCATTAACGGAGTGATTCATCTATGCACGTTGCGAAACTGATATCGCTGTTGAAAATTACAATTAGTGGGCTTAGGTGCAGCTACACCCCGAATTGATAAAATAATCAAAGAGTAAATACGCACCTAGTGGTTTAACACAAGGACTCTTATTTTCATTGATGTTGTTTATTTTGAATATTTATGCGCTCCGCCGCAGAGTTTCGTTATCCAGCTACCACTCTTTAAAAATATGGATCGGGCTACCACTGTATCAGTACCTGCTCTTTCGAGTTCACATGGCTAGCACAGAGGACTATGTGTTTATCTCGAAGTGTAGCAAACATGCACACTGCACTATTGGGGTTTCGGTTGAAAGGATATCGCTGGTAGCGAGCTGGAGCAGTTTGTCCTCTATGCAAGAAATAGCCAATGGCCGTTTACTGCCGTCTTCTTTCGATATCTCCCTTATTCTGGCTGCTTTAGGGGTCAGAGATTTTATCGTTAGCGGGACTCATTTTGTGGTAATTGCTCCACACTTTTTTATGCTCTCGTTGTCAAACATCACTAGTACTACAGCCGTAGATGCCAGAAATCTGCATTTTTCCTGATGCTCACAACGTTGAGAAACCGCATGAATTAAGTTTTCTTATGAGAATATATTTCGTCGAAAAAGGGAATTACGGCTGTAGTACTAGATAGTGTCGTCATGAATTAATTTATGTCATAATAACGCCTGATCACACGAATGGATGACTTAACCATGAGCACACCCGCACACCGTCGTCACGATATCTCTGATCGTGTTTGGCATTTACTTGAGCCTCACTTACCAGGACGTCAGGGCGCCTGGGGACGTGTCGCTTATGATAATCGACTATTTATTAATGCGGTATTCTGGATTTTACGGACAGGGGCCCCCTGGCGAGATTTACCCCCCGATTATGGCGATTGGAAAAATACGCATCGCCGTTTTTGTCGGTGGCGTGACAAAGGCGTATGGGAAGGATTGCTTGAAGAACTCATCTCTGAACCGGATTTCGAATGGCTGATGATTGACGCCAGTCACATTAAGGTTCATCCCCATGCCGCAGGGGCGGAAGGTGGCAATCAGGATATGGGGCGTACAAAAGGGGGCTCAATACCAAGATACATCTGGCCGTGGATGCGCATGGTATGCCGGTCAGAGTACTTATTACAAGCGGTCCCACAGCGGATTGCTCACAAGCTGAGGTCTTAATTGAAGGAATAGATGCGGCACATTTATTGGCGGATCGGGGCTATGACAGCAATGCCGTTGTTGAACAAGCAGAAAAACAAGGTATGGAAGCGCAAATTCCCAGCCGTAAAAATCGCAAAGTGAGACGAGAATATGACCGGGAACTCTATCGGCTCAGGCATTTAGTTGAAAATGCTTTCCTGCATCTTAAACGCTGGCGTGGTATAGCGACCCGTTATGCCAAAAATAGTGGCTCATTTCTTGCTGGCGTTCAGATCCGCTGTCTCCCTCTTTGGTTAAGCATTTTATGACGATACTATCTATACACAGTGACTATCATTGGTCATTTCAATGATGGCAGCCTGCGGCCCTTTTTTCCAACGTAGATCATCATAAAAATGTTTTAATTGGTCTGACATATTTTGAAATGTTCGCGCCAGGTAGTAACTATCAACATCATGCAGAGAGTTACCAAACCTCAGCCCCCTCATCCCACACTGCTGATGAAGTGGAACACTTTGATTTTCCATGACGGAGTAAAATGTTATTTCCATACCAGGTTTTAGTATGTATTGAAGCACTTCTATCACTGCCCCCATACTGTTCTTGCCTCGCAAATTAACCTTCAGAAAAACCAAGAATACTACAGCCTGAAGTAACGATTTTGAGAGAGGGATTATGTTCGATATACGCATTATTCTTAAACAAGAATGAAACGTTAATACATTGTTTATAAATTTTTTTTAAATACGTTCAAATTATTATGAATATCTATTCATTATGAGTGGTTAAGCATATCTAATGCTGCTTGAGAAATATAAAAATATCAATTTGAAGAAAGTATGAATATAGCACTTTGAATAACCAAACTGAGGAGAAAAGAAAGGAATGATTGTAAAAGACGACTGGCACCCAGCGGATATTATTGCGGAGCTTAAAAAACGGGGAACGTCATTATCTGCTGTTTCAAGAGAAGCGGGGCTTGCATCATCCACCTTAAGTAATGCGATGCACCGCCCTTGGCCTAAAGGTGAACGGCTCATTGCTACTGCTTTGGATTGCGAGCCTTGCGAAATATGGCCGAGCAGATATCTTAGTTTTCAAGATTAACATGAACTTCTCATATAAAAATCAATGAGAGGAAATGCATTACCTGAAACTTTTATTATGAAGCTTTAGGTATGATAATAGAATTAACGCAGGGCTATTAACGCCCTGCTTTGTTGTCGAGTGGTGTTAGCTGAACTAAACCAGTGATTGCTTTTTCAAGATATTGACGAGGACAACCTAAGTTTATTCTGATAAACTCTTTCCCCTGATCGTCAAAACTCCATCCCATTGAAACGACTATTTTGGCTTTTTGTAGTTAAGGCTCGTTGCAAAGTGTCATCATCCAAACCTAAATCGCGACAATCCAGCCACCTTCTGATTTTGTCATTCGGGAATAAAAAGACTCATATAATTGACCCAATATTTTCAACAATGCATTCTGGTATGGCTGCATTCCCGTCACCATCCGGTGTTCTTGAAATTCAAAGGTGTTAATTCCTTCGAAGGTTAAAAACACCCAACGCGCTGAAGCCCCGCTCAACCTTTTGTTGGGCTTTGTAAGTGGAAAGTAATGCTGCCATATCAAGCACATCATTATCCATTTCGTTGATGGCCAGAATAAATACACAAAACATGCGAAAGATCACACTATTTTTAAATCAGGAATTAGGTGCGGAATGACGGCTACATTCAAAATGATATTCAATACACAGAGAAGGAAAGAAACGTCGGAGGACCTGAAGCTCACTGTATGGAGCTTCAGAAGTTGGCTTGAGAAATATATATAGACCTATATAACCTATAAATCCAAAACAACAATTTCGGTGCCAGAAATTCAAATCTTATCACCTGAACCGCTTTCCCACTTTTATTGAAAAAGCATTTATTATCGAGATAACGATCGCACATAAACTGGGTAGCAACTGCGCAATAAAACCAAGAATAGTTCCCTGGCTTACCGGGGAATAATGATGAGCCTCGCCACCCATAGCAATCTGCATGAAAGCAGAGTTTGTCAGGTAGGCATAAACCAGGCCGCAAATCCCCGTCACCAGCAGAAAACTTATCAGCATGGCGACCACCGCCCCTACCATCTGAGATAATCTTGTTCTGATTGAATTGATGGTGAGAGCGGTCAGGCAACCTGGAGCAAAACCCCAGCCCAATATATACCAAACAGCCATTAACCCTTTCAGCGCAGTGTTGTGCGCCATTTCCAGAATATCGGCACGCCACAATATAAAATTCAGACACGCAGCCAGCACAGCCAGAAATACGGAAATAGCAAAGCTGTTGGGCAAACTCGATTCTTTATTCACTAAAACACCTTTAGACAGTCAAGGAATCTTGCACCTTTTATCGAGTTAAGAAGAAAACTGCCCAAAATGCCAGCAATGAGTGCAGCAGTGTATCCCTTAATAAGGAATAACAACGGCATTTCTATTGAACCCCAATAGTTCAGCCCCACGTTGTGATCCAGCCCCCAGCAAAGTGTCTGGCAAACACTGAAAAACAGAGCGCTACTCACTGCGGTCATGATATAAGCTCCAATGCTTCCAAGCATAAAACGGGCTGAGAGCAGATAGGTCAATCCCCCAACCGCGGCCCCCATGCCAATACCGCATAAACCAAGAGCCCATACCAGACGCCATACCAGCGGGCCATTGTCGGGAAATAAAATAAAACTCATTAAAAGAAATCCAGCCTCTGCGATAAAACCCAGAGAGATAAATAACTTAATCGTGCGTATAGCACGTTTTTCTCCTTCTGCCACCGCATATCGCGGATATTGTTCATTCACAGTTTGATTAGACATTTTTCATCTCCTTAATGTGCGTTAAGTATCACAAAATACTACGGAAAATAGTCTGATAGTGTTTTTTAAATCTGAATCCAAATTGTTTTTTTCCAAAACAGAGGAAATTGTATTTCCTTCATAAATTACCTCTAATTTGCTTCAATCATTAGTTTCGCTTAATTGTATTAACTATTACTGAATAAAATCAGAATAATAGATCAAATGAATTATTTGAGAATACAAGAAAATCAACAGGTCAAAGAAAAAAACCATATATGATGTAATTACTATGGTATGAGGATGAAAACCTGTCAATGTAAAAGAAGAAATTAAGAAAACAGTCCAATATATGGACTTAATATTTTGATATTTTCTCCGGCCAGCTTGACAGAGCCCTTGCGTTATTATCATATTGATCTCCAGATATAAATAGCAGGAATAAACACTGAACTTGAGTTGGCAAACAATGCCACGCCTATTCTGTCTTGCCAACTTGACTGTCCCACTCAAAGAATTGGCTTTCAAATGATAAAAAAGGTGATGTCATTTATTGTTATAAGAAACAATAACTTTCATTTCTGAACTCTCAATTCCCGGATATACTTAGCATCATAATTATTTCATCCTGGTTAATAACTTGCGATTTGATTATTTATCGCTAAAATAGAATAAATAATTCAGAGCATTTAATTTTATAATAAAAATATTCAAGCATAGGCATAATTTCAACCTTATGGATTTGACAATAACCTGATACTTAGTTATGACTTTATTTAAGAAGCAACAAGATAATTATTCAATGAACTAATTACTATCAAGACAGAATAATGACAACCATGATAACCAATAAAGCTCAATATTGAGATTCTATTACCCCATATCTATAGGGAGATATATAACTGCCATGAATAAATCCGATCAAGAATTTAATGTTAACGAAAGTACTGTAAAGGTAGATGGAAAGGATGTCAGGTTCTTCACAGCTAAACCTCCAAGCCTAACTAAGGATAATGCCAAGAGTAATACTGTAGTGTTAGTGCATGGTACAAGCGGAAATACAACGCTGCATTTCAGTCATCTATTTCCACTACTTGCCACAAAACACTCTGTTATATCACTGGATTTTTCTCAACCTGTGAAAGCGGGCGAAATTCTGACTCCTGAACATCTTGGAAAACAGGTCGAAGCCGTTATTGAAACAGCTGCACCGGGGGAATCTGTCACACTGATAGGTTATTCTCTGGGCTCTGTCGTTGCTGCTTCTGTCGCCGCTAAACGTCCGGATCTGATTCGTAATTTGGTTCTGCTCGCAGGATGGATGAAAACAGATTTACAGATGGAAAGATTCGTTGCTGTCTGGCGTCATTTATATGAGACCAACTCACCGGTTATTACCGAATTTGTCATGTATTGTGTTGGTGGTGTCCCTGGTCATGTGGATATGTATCCAGACCCACCTCCAACTGGATTTGAAAATATCAATTCGGGGGAATTCGATATATTGCAACTAGACCTTGATGCCCGGGTTGATATCACTCAGATTGTTCCTACGATAAAAGCCACAACGCTGATTATTGGCTGTACACACGATAAAATAACCCCCACTTACCACAGCAAAGCACTTCTCGGCGCAATCCCGGACGCACGCTATATAGAGATAGAAGCCGGGCACGCTGTCATTTATGAACGCCCTGCCCAATTAATGTTGGTTATTGACCAGTTCTGCGCGGCACCTTCACTTTACCCTGCCGGGACCATTATTCCCGCTGACCAGATATAATCCCTTTTACGCTTTGGAGAGCTATTATGAATAAAAGTACACCAGACCATAGTCCACAAGCAGATATATCGCAGGTCACAGATGCAGAGATTATTATCATCGGCGCAGGTTTTGCCGGCCTTGGTATGGGAGCCCAACTTAAGCGCCGTTCTCAGCACAATTTCCTCATTCTCGAACGTGCCGATGATGTAGGAGGCGCCTGGCGCGATAATACTTATCCCGGTGTAGCCTGTGACATCCCCTCACACCTTTATTCTTACTCATTTCGCCCCAATCCTGACTGGTCTCATATTTTTTCACCAGGGAATGAAATATTCACTTATCTTCAGGATACAGCTAGGGATGAAGGGCTATTGCCTCATATCCGCTTTGGCGCCAACGTTGAAAAAGCCTACTGGGATAACCAAAAAGAGCGTTGGATAATTATCACCACCGCAGGTGTTTTCAGTGGGCGGTTCTTGGTAACAGGCACCGGGCATTTAACAGATGCAAATCTTCCACAGATCGAAGGTTTGAGCAGCTTTACTGGGGAAGTTTTTCATTCAGCCTGCTGGAAACATGATGTCTCTCTTCAAGGTAAGCGGGTAGGTATCATCGGATCGGGTGCTTCAGCAACGCAGATAGTGCCAGAAGTGGCTCAAAGTGTCTCTGAACTTGTTGTTTTCCAGCGAAGCGCATCCTACATCATTCCACGTCCTGACCGAAGTTATTCAGATAGTGAAAAACAGCGTTTCCGACGCGATCCAGAGTCTATTCCCGCACTTCGTTCAGATATATTCTGGCATTTTGAATCTCTGTATCCGGCCCGTCGTTCTATTCCGCAATATCTTGCAGAATTCAAGCGCATAGCCTCAGATCATCTTAAACAGCAAATCCCCGATCCGGAATTACGTGCAAAACTCACCCCTAGCTATGAAGCGGGTTGTAAAAGGCTTGTGATTGCAAGCAATTATTATCCTACGTTTCTACGAGATAACGTTAAACTCGAAACATCAGCTTTACAGCGTATAGACGGGCAAAATGCAGTTTCAGTGGCCGGCAACAGTTATCCACTTGATGTATTGATCTTCTGTACTGGTTTTCAAACCACCCAACCACCTTATACCCGCCTGGTTCATGGCCGTGATGGTTTTAGCCTTGCAGATCACTGGGCCCAGGGTATGGAAGCATTTGCATCAACCACTGTTACAGGTTTTCCAAATCTATTTATTATCAACGGACCGAATGCGACTCTTACTCATAATTCAATGATTTATATGATTGAGTCTCAAATAGAGTACATTCTCGGTGCTATTGAATACAGCACGAAAAATAACAACTGCGTACTTGAGGTTTCTCCCGAAGCTCAACATCGTTATGTAACCGAATTACAAGAACAGGTTAATGGCACAGTATGGGTTGGAGATAATTGTACAAGCTGGTACCGTGATTCCCGAAATAAGCGTTTAACACTGATATGGCCTGATTTTGCTCATACCTTCAGGCAGAACAATAGCAAATTTGATCCTGCTCCTTATATGTCTCATACGACAACCGAAATCACTAACCCATAAGCTCTAAGCAGCGATTGGATATTCATTCTTTGAGATGGCAAGGGAGAGAGCTTATCTCCCTTGCCGATACCAACAATCACTTTAGAATGGTTTGGTCGGCAAATACTTCCCGTCGAGGGTAATCACGGCACGGGAACCACCATTAGGATCATCAACCTTCTTGATATCAAGCTTGAAGTCAATCGCGCTGATAATGCCATCACCAAACTGCTCATGGACCAGCGCCTTAAGCGTTGAGCCATAAACTTGCACCATTTCGTAGAATCGATAAATAGTCGGATCAGTCGGTACACCACCTGGGATGCTACCGCGCACAGGGATAGTTTGTAGCAGAATGAAAGCATTCTCATCAAGTTCAAGCCGGTCAACCACAATTCTCGCAGCGTCGGCTGGCAATGGATGCTGGCCGAGCAGTGCAGCAGTGACGAATGCAAGACTCAGACCCGTTCCCTGTGCAATGTCCTCAAATGTCAAATTTTTGTGTGTTTTGGCGTCAATGATAGCATCGGTAAGGATCTGGCGGGGAGTTTGAGAGTATTGAGATTGTGTCATAATGATTCCTTTGGATTAATGAGCTAGTTAAATGCCGTGGTAAGACATGGATTGGGTTGCAAAAACCTGTGTATAGTCCGCAAGCGAAACAAATTGGCCGAGCTGGCCGCTTGAAAAGCTCACAACGCTGCGGGAATATCTCGCGCTAGAATGGTAAAAAGCCTTCAATAATATCTTGCATGTCTTCACTCCATCGTGATCGATAAGAAAGCTGATGGATGAAGAATGAACGAATTTTTCTATAGCGTCAAAGATCGAATTACTATCATCTCTATAGTATTTTCCAATAGTTGAATTGCCATTCAACCTCCGTTGCCGCAGCGCAACGCCGTGCTGTTGTGGCGCAGCGGCGCATATCGAAGCGCTGCAAGTCAGGTGTTTGCCAATCTGATCACGCACCGTTTCGACATACGCCAGGAAAGTGATAATTCCTGATAAACAGAAAACACAGTGCGCTTGGTCGCTTCCGAGTTAAGACAGCCAATCTATAAGTTTGTTTCTAATGTAATCAGATGAAAGACGCTCCTGTTCCAAACGTGAAGACTGGAACCGGTCAGAGATGAGGTAATTAAACAACTTTGCTTCATCTTCATTTAGCGATGAAGGATTGGATTCAACTGGATTTGGTTCAGGAACCATTCTATCTTCATGAACTTTAACGGTTTCAACATCCATCATCAAAGATTCAATATCCACAAACTTGTCTCTGGCGTCACTGAGAATAGACAAACCCCAGGTATCAATATCTCCCCAGTACCCTACACGCTTGCCTCTCAACCATGCCGCATCCATCCAGGCAACGTTTTTCCCTCCTCCGATCACCGCTACTGTGTCAGGCATGTCGGGTAACGCCAAACCAGACTGTAAGTTTTCGACGACTAATATATTCGATGCTGGAAGTTCGTGCTGTTTAAGTAATTCACCCGGTATTTGAAGTATCGGAATTCCACCAAGCGCAGCCGTCGCCGTATGGCAAAGCGGTCTGATGGTTAACCAGCCCTTGGGATTTGTTAAACAACCCAACCAAGCAGTAAGACCTCCAAATGCTGAAACGGCACCTTTGTGAATCACATCGGTCAGCTCTTCAATCAGGATTTGGTGGTTCTCAAGAAACTTAGTATCAATACCAATGAGGGGTAATGCCCTTAAATATTGCCCTTCCCCCAAGCCTTGCTTTAATTGCGGGAGAAGCTTTGCCAATAATTCCGCATCTCTCAGAGAGAGTTTTTCCACAATATCTATACAATTAACCAATGCAGGATAGAGATCTTTATCAACCCGCAAGAATGGCTTCATATTTCTTTCCCACAACTTACTTCGGGAAAGGGCATTATTCCCTAAAAACTGAATCAAATTTTGCATCGATTCAATGACAACAAAAGTCGGAATTCGCTGCTCAGACAGATCCCGGAAATTTTTAGAAGACCACTCCACAACGTCTTGATAGGGAAATGATTTCCACTCTTCAACAAATCGCTGAAAATGAACCATATCTGATATGGCAGAACTGCCTCTGGGGGGTTTCAAACCAACGCGAACAGGGAATGCTTTGCTGCCCAGTAATCGAGCCTTTAGTGAGGAAAGATTATCCCACTCACGTTGCCTAATGAGGTTGTTAACCTGCGCCGGTAATAACCCCCAGCGCACCCCATTCTGCTCCCTTTTCATACCCGTTTCTCAAGTTCGATACCTAAACCAGCAGCCTCGGCAGCTAACTTTTTCTCCTTCTCTTCCCCCATTCTCCGGTCAATTTCTTCCCAGGTGACTTCACATAAATGGCTGTCGTGGTTTTCCTGGTCTCTTTCTGCAATGAGCAACGAGCGGGCCGATTCTCTCGCCAAATTCAGGTTTTTATAAGGTGTAATCAAATTAACGTGAATATGCAGTTCCCTAAACACCCTAAGCACACGCCGGCTTACCGTTTCGGCCGTATTCGAGAACGCTTCATCCAGAAAAACAGTACAGTAAACAGGCCGATCATAGCCAACCGGCGTCAAAACGTAGGCCAAACTTGCCGCGACAATAGTCGCCGCGAATGACTCTTTTTCTCCTCCAGACTTTCCACTGGATGACTCCAATACATCACGAATCTCACCCGTATTGATATCCAATTCTTCGGCATAAAATGACATCTGATAACGGGGATCAAGCAGCCTTAAACTTTCCAATGTATTTGAGGAGCCTGGCGCACTGGCTTTCCCAAGGATCTCAACGACTTTAGCCAACTGACGGAACCGTGCTTCATGGTCATCACTGGTTACCTGACTAAGCACCTTACGCAGATGCTGTTCAAACTCATTAACATGCGGAAATTTCTCCCTCTTTGAGCCCAGCTTTAAATGTGTACCTGATCGAAACTCTGTACGCTTGAGGACCCGGTTAATAATGTCAATCCGCTCAAGGATATCTTCCCGTTCAGATTCAAGCTTAGTTTTAATCCGCGCCAGCGACTGCGTTGCATGCTTATTCAAACGTTCAATAAACTGCTCCACAAGGTTGGGAAGCCCTTCCTCTTCCAGTTGTCGTAAATGATTAAGATAATCAGGTAAGCTGCCAATATCACTTTGCCAGTCAACTGTGAAGACTTGCCATTTATCGTTAGACCTGAACGAAACCATAATGCTGATGACTGATCTTTCCGCTCTGTCTTTATTGTTCCGGCTAGAATCTAATAGACGATCCAAATCTTCTTCAACTTTCGACACCAATTCAGCCATCCGGCTTAAATCGTTTGTATTAAGCACGCCAACCCGAATCGCAAGTAACTGCTTGGCTGAATCAGGTAATCCCCTCTCCGCTTTTGCCTGCGCTTTGTTCCATTCTTCTTGTGCATTTCTCAGCGTATTTTTAACGCCACCAGAATCAGAGTTGAGTTGATTTAATGCCGATTGAATTTGAGCCAATTGCTCTTTAGCCGATTCCCAACGCTCTCTGGCCTTATCCAGATCACCGCCTGACTGTTCTAACACCTTAAGGTCAGCCTGCAAATCAGAAAGCTTTTCATGCCAATAAGGAGCATTAATATCATCCCAACGGTAACTTTTGAGCTTCTCCCAAAGTATTTTACGATCAGAAACAGCATTCAAATCCTGACGGGCCTGGCTCACCTTTTTTCCGGTTTCCTCCAGTTTCAAGCCTAAATCTTTTTTATCGTTATTAAGAATGGCTAAACGTGACTTGTTTGAAAAACCCAGACACCAGCGTCTTCTATCATCTATCCGGTGCTGATCTTTTTTCTCAAAGCGCCCCTTATCCATGTGCATTAATCCCTGCTGTGTCATCGAAAACGGGGTTTGATCCAATTCTTCCGTATTCGAAACACATTGCAGGTCAAATCTCTGCAAGTGATGCTTGAGCCACTCCCGATAAGGGTGAGTGCGCCATACTAATTTCCTTAGATAACCATCAGGCCTAAACTCCGCTGGTTTACCCCGGTGAGTCGCAGCATCATCCACAACTTGAACACGTACATGTAAACCCGTATGCCGGGCATTTAACCAGCGAGTCACCATCGAATAACAATCATATGGCACAGCCAGTGTTGTTCGTAACCCGCCTAACGCCCTCTCTATCGCGCCTTGCCATATCTTTTCATGATCTTCAACGTCGATAAGCTCACCGATAAATACACATTGGTCTTTACTTAATTCTAAGGAGTTAACCAGTTCATCCCGCAGTTGCTGATATTTCACATCAATATTAGAATCCGGCCTTGCCTCGATTTCCCGAATTTCCTGAGAGATATCATGGATATTTGCTTGCAACTCACTGAATTTGGCACTGATGGTGGCAAACCTATCCTGATACTCTTCTTCGTCACGCTGAATACTGGCAAGCCTGGCTGATGCTTCGGATTGATTTTTGAGAAATACAGCCTCCTCTAATACAACAGGGAGAGCCAGATCTTTGGCATGAGTTTGATATTGCGACGAAATTCGAACCACCCGATTTAATTGATCTTGGGTATGACCCATTTCTTTTCGAAGCGACTCTATTTTATCCCCGCCAAACTGAAGATATTCCTCATGTCTTCGTTCAACCAGCTTATCCGCATCGACTTTATGCCCTTCAGCTTGCTTAATTTCGAGGGATAGTGCTTCAAGTTCAGCCTCAATATCGGCAATTTTCTCACTCCACAATTGTGCGAAGATTTCCCCAAAGTAGACCGGAAGACTATTTCTTTCGACCGTCAGCTTCTCAAATTCTTTCGTTGTTTTTTCGATAATTGAGCTGAGTTCAGGTAATTTAGATAAATGCACCTGTTGGGCTCTTGCATCCACTAATTGACTATGAATTGCCACCAGATCAGCAAACTCTTCCACTACCTTTTTGGCATCATCTTTGACTGTACTCGGTTCAAGTACCAATTCACGAATCAACCCGGTTAAATCATCAATTTTTTTCAAACCCAACGCCCGCGACAACAATGCAGGCGCATTCTTATTGTCCATATACAGAAGCTTTCGGTACAGCTCCTGATAATCGGAAAAATTATCATCACAGCATGTAATTGCCGGGTCATCACGGAGCCATTGCTTGAATGATCGGGCATTACCTTCCCCAAAGGCATTAAGCATTTCTTTAAGAGTCAGGTCTCTTTTGGCAACAATATAAACTCGCGTCACGTCCGCAAGCACATTCGTCGATTTAGTGATCCAGAAAAGTGCCGCAAGCGTGATTTTTGAGCCGTCATCCCCTTGATATAAAGCTCTAAGCCCAGTCACCACTCCAGATTCACGCTTACTTCTGACTCTCGTACCCGCTCCATCATGGGCAGATCCAAAACTTCCACGCATATAAGAAAGTAAAGTCCGGTCAGAACGATCACCCTGCGCCGCAGCCACATTAAAGGTTGCCTTTCCGGCAGGAAGGAGCAAAGCCATAAGGCCATCAATAAACGTCGATTTTCCCGCGCCGTTATCTCCAGTGACCAAAGTTCCCATAGGATCGATCAACGCGGTATGCAAGCCGTTAAATGACCCCCAGTTATAAACTGAAAGTTCGGCTAATCTGATTTGACCAACATTAAATAATGAATCAGCCGAAAGAGTTTGATCAGTCATTTTCATCTCCTGCTTCCTCCTCTTCGTCTTGATAATCAACAGCGTTGCTGCCATTTTTATTTAGCTCAATACCCTTCTCATCCGCCATTTTCAGGTATTCATTCAGCATACTTTCGAGAAATTCAGCACTGACTACGTAGCGGATCACCGGTGTAATCTCGAAGCGATCCTCACTTCCCCGCACCGAACTCAATATTTTTTTCGTCACCATTTTCTCAAGAGCCCCCTTGAGTTTTCGCCGATCAGATTTAGTACTGTTTGTCAGCGGTAAAAACGGTGTCAGATGGGATTCTATACGCTCGATATCAATGATAATCCTTTGCTCACCCGATGTTTCCCGATCCTGGTAGTGTTTGCGCAGCACTAACAGCAACAACGTATCGTATAAAGAGAGCGTCCTTCGGCTAATCAGAGATACAACCTCTTCATCATCTATACCCAATGATTCGGTATCTTCCTCATTTTGAAAACCGGCTATAAAGGCAACACCCGCTTTCTCATCTAAAACCAGCTTCAAATAGACTTCTGACAGATGTTTGCGTACAGCACATTGGTATCGACAAAGCGATTCAAACAACTTGGCTTTCTGCGAAGATAATATAACGCCCTGACGCAGCAAGCTAACCAGCACCCGGCGCGCATCAGGCGGCATACCACTATTTGAACGTTCAGAGTGATCACTGACTAACACATCATCAACTTCAACGGATGAACTTTTATTGGTAGCAACATCAGATTCAACGGCGGATGTGCCTGTAAGTGGGTTATACCCTGATTGAGTATGATGTTTTATCAACTGATCGAAGAACCCTGTTTGCTGCTCTTTCTGAGGATCTGAATCAGACTTCCCGAGGGTTGCAGGGGTACCATTATCTTTATTCAGCTTTTTGTCTTTATGCATTCCAACCCCCACACTATGAGATCTACAGCCACTTTCTATTCACCATTACGCTATTCACCATTACAGAACTAATTCATCCAAACTGTCTGGAAACAGGTCGGCACTCAGAAGAAAAGTGGGGATAGACACCCGCAAGCTAACTCCCTGTTTGTCACTAATTTCAATTGATTCATTCTCTTCCAATAATGCAGCTCCGACAGATTTCGCAACCCGCAAATAGGCAACTAGCTCTTCCAGCCCTGAATTAAGCGGGTGATAATGTGCAATAGATGCAACCGTCATTGGACCAAACTCTTTTAACGTTTCTAGCGCCCTCTCAGCGATCAATCGGATTTGAACAGCATCAAGGCAATCCAGCATCTGTATACTCGGTTCTCGAGAGTTAAGCTGCTCTTCAACACCTGAGGTATCCAGCTTTTCATCAGGTGATTTAAGGAGCATGCTTTCGGGAGAGCTAATACTTGCCGCCCCAACGGGCAATGAAAGAGCTGTTGTTGTTTGCAAGTCGCAATCAGCATTCTTCAATTCAACAGCAAGTCGTTCCAATTGACCAAGCAATCTATCAACAGCACGATTTTCTTGAGCAGTGCCACTCTCTATGTAAGCACGCAAGCTCTCTTCCGTTCTTCGTCTGATTTGAAAAACTCTGTCACTCTCGCGGCTCAATTCTCGCATGAGCTGACTTAAGAATTGCCGTTGCGGGGTACTTAAGTGTTCTGCGACCGGGCGATTTAAAATGCTTCGAAGCTGATCCCGCAGCTCCATAGTTCTATTTTGATCACATAACAAATCAAAAAAGCTTTCAAACGCACTACCGGCATCCGTTTTAGCCAGCAGCGCTTCTTTTTCTAAAACAGCAAGAAGAACATCTCCTCTGGTGGAGTCTCCCTCAATAATTTGAATACGAATTTCCTGATCTAACCGACGAATTTCATCTTCAACACGGCGGAAATCACCCGTTAAAACAGAAGCCAACTGGTAGATCTCACGAATTCTTTCCCGCTGCTCAACCTCGGTCAGTTCGGTTACAATGCCTGCCTTCAGGGCATCAAGCTCTCTTTGAATTTCGGATTTTCTATCTTCCAAAAGCGTGACACGCTCATCGATATTTGGGCTAATCGCCACCGCAAAGTCCCTGACCGCTTCCTGAACAATTCGAAGATGAGACGCAGTAGTTCCTGAACTGCGCTCATCAAGTCCCTGGCTAAAACGGAGCGCAATTTCACTGGCATCCGTTTTAGTTAATGTGTCATCCATCTCACGCAACCAGCCTTCCCGAATCCATTTATTGAGATAAGTGCCAGCACCCGTTTCCGTTTCCCAAAGACCAAGTTCACGACAGCGTACCAGCTCTGCATCAAGTGACACGCGGGCACGACTAAAAGGGACTTCACTATCCTCCGAAAATAACTCCCCAAAAAATGCCAAAATTAAAGGGGAATTATCAGCTCTTAACAGTTTCCAGGCTGCACTTTCCTGAAATAGACGGCGGTACTTTGCCTGTAACCCTTGGAAGTTCAACTTGCCTCCATCTGTGTGATTATGAGTAAAAAGCGATTAAATGAGTACTGGCCCGTCATCACCCTTTCCAAAAAGCCACCACTAAGAATTTTGTATGATTCACAATCAAATAAAAACCATATCATCATATTTTTTATTGTGTCAACGCCTATTATTGACTCTTAAAACGATTAAATGCGGTGATCAGCGAAAGAATTAAGCTTATAAAAGCCATCCATTTTGTGAAGAAAGCGGTAGGAGTAGCCTTTCAAGCTAAAGATGGGCGGTCTGGACAAACCGCCCCGATGCAAACAGTAGAAAATTCCGCGTTACTTCCTGCGGACAGGTAAACCAGTACCGCGAACGCCATCCTGTGGTAAAACCAGCACCGCTACCGACCAAGCCGGCAACGTGACCACGCCATCTTCTGCTATTCTGATACCGGCCGCCAGCGAGGTGCTGCCCAGCTCGCTTTGAATATCGTTCAACTTTAATCCTCTGACCTTAAACTCTCTCACTGTAGCCGTATGTGGTGCTGCATTGATCATCACGACAAGGCCGTCGAACCGTAAATCGCGGTCATCACTGGTAACAGAACCGTCATCGATAGTCATCACGAACAGCCCAAGCTGCTGATGCGGCCCAGTGTTATGGAAATCAACACGTTGCTTAACCGATGCACCATCACCGAGCGTCATCAGTGGTGAAAATTGACGCAGGCGCAACAGTTCCTGGTAAAAAGCAGTCATCTGCAATAACTCAGTTTGGCCTGGTTTATCCACTACATTTTTTACTCGTTCAATCAATGCGTAATTTTCACCATCATCACGCCGGCCCGGCATACCAACATCATAGTTATTGTCTTGGTAAGCGTAGCTGACACGGTTAAACCAATCGCCGGCATTATAAGAATCACGGGTAAAAGACTTAGAACGTAATAGTTCCGATCCATGTTGAGCGAAGGCCAGCCCCTGCCCAAGGAATGTCGTAGAGAGGGATATTGCCTGCATACGAACTCTGGTTGCCAGATCCGCCTCATGTGCAGCTTTGTAGCTGATTATGTCCCATAATGTTTGGTTATCGTGTTTAGATACATAATTGATCACCTCAATTGGATCGGCAGCATAACCGGCTATAGCCCCTTTGTAGTCAATTTCTCTGCCGGTTTTCACCGCCCCATCTTTATCGATCAACACGAAATCAGCCAGATTGCCCGCCATACCCAAACGTACCAGATCCGCCAGATGACGCACTTCGTTAGTATTTAACCAAGTCTGTTCGTTAGGTAACGTTCCGGCACCATTACCCACTCCCTGGTTTATACGAATGCTGTCAGCGGAATCGAACGGTCCACCACCCTGTACTGCATCACGCAGTCGATCAGAGAAAGTACCAATCCCAGTCCCCTTAAGATTAATCTGTGAAGCGATTTCGAAACGGTCGCCCTGCCCGGAATTCCAACCTTCACCAAAGAAGTAGACCGATGGGTTAATCGCACGCACTTTTGCCAGCGCCGATAACATCTGTACCTTGGGATGAAAGCCCATTAAGTCAAATCGGAACGCGTCGATCTTATAGTCCTTAACCCAAGTAACCAATGAGTCTTCGATTAGTTTAGCGAACATGCGGTGCTCTGGCGCCGTATCGTGGCAACAAGTGTTGGACTCAACATTACCACTGATTTCATTCAAGCGATGATAATACCAAGGGACTATCTTATCCAACACGGAAGATCTTTCTGTTGGACCAGCAGCATTGGTGTGATTGTACGCTACGTCCATGACCACATTCATTCCCAGTTGCTGCTTGATGGCCTGAATCATGGCGCGAAACTCTTTTATACGTACCGAACCTTCCGCATCTGTGGCATAAGAGCCTTCCGGTACTGAGTAATGGAACGGATCATAGCCCCAGTTGTAGGAGTCAGTTTCTGCAATCATCGCATTCAGCTCTTGTACCTGTGGATTACTGGCGCTATCACCGCTCCGTAACTCCTGCAACACTTCACCCACGGTTTGTGAACTATTACAGTAATCAGCAAAGCGGCTGTTTCTCACCATTGTATTGACCTGGCACAAACGACTGAATGGATGATTAAGATCAGCCACTTGGTCGCTAAATTCATTAACGGAAGCCAAATCAAATACTGGCAACAGCTCCATATGAGTGACTCCGGCCTGGCTCAGTGCCTTAAGATGCTTGAACATATCGCTGTTGTTAGCGGTCAGAGCCAGATATTTACCACGCCAGTCTTCTGGCACCGTGCTATCTGCAACGGAGAGATCACGGACATGAGCTTCATATATGGCCATGCGCGCAATGTCCGCCTGTGTACTTTGCGAACGTGGCATGATCAAGCTATCCCAGTTTTGTGGTTTCAGTGCCTCATCATTCAGGTTGATTACCTGACTGTATTCTGAATTGGTGGATAAACTGTGGGAATAGGGATCAGTGACCTCATAGTGTTCCACATTACGGGAACGTGGATGGAACACCGTTAGGGCATAACGGTAGTAAGCACCAACCAGCGCCTTATCTCCTTGCCATGACCAAGCGCCACTAGCAGGATCTCGGTTCATTGCGTAATTGTTGATTACCTGTTTATCTGCATTATAGATAACCAACCCGACATTCTGAGCAGTAGGTGCCCACAAACGGAAGGTCACATCTGCATCGTTGATCAACGCACCATATTCCAGCGTATCAGCTGTGTCGGCAAAACGATCATCCAGCACGCCGGCTGTTTGTACTTGAGTCGCCGATAATAACAAACCTTCTTTATTGGTCGCTAACGCGACCAGATCACCGGCGAGTAATGTCTCGATATCTGTCTCTTCTGGCAGGCGGAACGCGGTTAATTTCTGCAAGTGCGGGAATCGTTCAGCCGTTTTCTGGCTCAAGGTGGTCGGTGTTAATGCCAAATAGCTATCGGTGAAGTTTCCTTGGTCATTGGCTACGACTTTGCTCCGGCTATGATATAAGCGGACATAAGGCTTATCTGCTCCACCTGACCACAACAGTGTTTGATTGTCGATCCAGTGTGCCGAAGCCTGGGAAACACCGAACACAGATTCAAAGGCTTCCGCCCGACTACTATAGATTTGATCACTGCCGGGTATCACAGAAATGGTACGGTTACTGAAATCGGAGAAGGAAATTCTCAGGTCACTGTCGATCAATTTAGTGTTGTTGCCATCACGCACAATAAAATTAATACAACCCTCGTTTTTGTTTAACGGCACAACCCAATAAGGGCCATAACTATCGCTGCCTGTAGGAATTGCACTGAAATCATTCCAACTCAATGAGGGAGAAGCCAGAGCATCACAGCTTTCATCGTTCCATAGGTAGAGGGTATTGGTACTGTAATCACGGTTTGTTGTTGGATCGCGTTGACTTAATTTATCAATGTCCACCAAGTGGATCACGGCCTGAAGATCGCCGGCACGGGCGGCTTCATCCGGTATCTTGATAGGGAGATGTGCTATCGGTTCTTTAGGGGGATTAGGTAAAGAACCATTGTTATCACAGCCTGCCAGCAAAACGAATGAACCACTTAATATGGCCGAGTAAGCCTTTTTCAAGAAGTGAACTACCATAATCAGACCTTTTAATTGTAAGAAATTATCGACGATATTATTGTGAATGAATTAAATTGGAAATATTAAATAACGTCTCAGATAAAGCAGCATCCTCCTAATTTTGATACTGATAGGGAGTAGGAGTTAGGAGGAGACGCTTTTTCGTGATATCGCGCACAATAATAATGTAATAATCTTTTATTACATAAGGCTGATGTGAGTTTTATATGTATTACTCCATGTATTTTCCATGCTGATGATATTATTTCGCCCCGGTTTTATTTTACTTTTACCCTCGCTACCAATGCTCACTTTTCCTTTAAAGAACTATTTCGTATCTAACATTAATAGAGAATGTCATAAAAAATTCTCTACTAATTTTCCCAAAAGGAAGCCAGAACCTATTTTCTAAAAATTAATTAAAACCTACCGTTGACGCAGTTTATTAAAAACGCCTATCATTACCAAATGCGAAGTTCGTTACCTAAAAAACCTCAACATCCCATGCTTAAATGTTTCAGCCTGGACAATTTCAATATTAAAACCAAAGTTATTTCTCATGTAAATAAGATTTCAAAAGAGTAGATCACTGGAGGGAACTCAGTCCGATGTCAATTTATGTGGCAATGGCTTCAACATGTAAAAGTATTCATGGAACGCCGCATCATGACAACAGCAAAAATCGGGAAGAGTAAAAATGGGTGTATCACTATTATGAAAACCTATTTAACCTGTTATCGGAAATCGTTTTTTACTCGATGGATTTAATGGGTATAAAGTTTTAACCATTGTTTTACCCCTTTTAACACCTATTTTTATTAAGTTTAATCATCATCGGATATCGTGCTTTATGTTTAACGAACGTGGATTATATTCATTTTTTATCTTTTCTGATGCTGTTAAATAACTGGCTAGAAAGCGCTTTAATATCCGTTTGTTCGGGTAATGTTATTTTACGTTCGATTTCTTTTCAACTTTGGATTAACGGTTAATGATTTTCGATTAAATGCTATTAATGGTTATTTTTAAAAATGGCATTTATTGCGTTAAATCCGTTTTTGATATAAAAGATTTAATGCTTTGGTATTCGCGTTTTTAAATGATGATGACAGTTAACCTGTTATCGGAAGTCGTTTTTTTACTTGATGGATTTAATGGGTATAAAGTTTTAATCGTTGTTTTTATCCTTTTTAACACCTGTTTTTTGTTAAGTTTAATCATGTTATTGCAAGTTTAAAATGTCACCTTGTTCTCCAAAATAGTAATGTCACTTTTATTCTGAAGAACAAGGATTTTATCTCCGTAAGCTGGCTCTGAACTCCTCAGGATTGGCCAGTACCGGATTGACGGCTCTCAGTTGCTCCTGAACTCTGGCCTGTGCCCTGCGTCTTGGCATGGATTTACTCCGGCTCCGCTTATCCTGACGCTCCAGCTCGTCCATTTTGTCCTGTGCCAGTTTCAGTACCGTACCGAGGCGTTTGTTATCGACAATTTTCCCCTGGTCAATACAGTCCAGTTTATCGAAGACCTGACAGCTCAGTGCGCGGTGGCCGTATTTAAAGGCTAAGGTGCCGTCCGGATAGTCATAGACCATGATATTTTCACCGGCAATACGTGAGTTTTCTTCTGTCGGGTCAACAAGATAAATCATTTTGTCATAACGGAAGGTCAGTGATTTGGTGAGTTTCCGGGTTTCCTGCCAGGCGAACATATCATCCAGCTCTTCAGCACTTTCAGTCACCAGCCGGTGCAGATTTTTAGGGTAGCGGGGCGCGCGGGCAAAACGGCGGTTAAAGTCACTGATAAAGGATTCAACCCAGGCGTTGGCTTCCTCAATACTGCTGATACCTTCCAGGCGCATTTCTTTGATAAGCCTGTCCTGAAGCGTCTGATTAGCCCGTTCGACCCTGCCTTTCGCCTGCGGGCTGTTGGCACAGATAAGATCGACACCGATATCATGAAGTACCCGTCCGAACTGAGTTGTTCCCGTCAGTGCGCCGTTCGGGTGATTGACCCGGAATATGCCGTGTTTATCGCTGTAAAACACCAGAGGCTTACCGTGCTTGTTAATGTATTCACGGGTTGCCAGCATATAATCGAATGCAGATTCAGTTTCCCCGAAGCGCAGGTGCATCAACTGACCGGTCGCATCGTCAATAAAGACCAGGAGGCAGCATTTCGGAGCACGACCTTCAAACCAGTCATGAGGGGAACCCTCGATTTGGATCAACTCACCAAGACAATCACGCCGGTTACGTGGCTGGTAAATGCGCGGCTTGCGTCTGACGTAAGGCACCCAGAGGCCGTCAGCGGTCATCCATTTGCGGAGAGTTTCAACGGAAACCACAATATCATGACGTTCTCTGAGTTTTTCAGCGGCCAGTGTCGGCCCGAAATCACTGTAATTTTGCCGTACCAGAGCCAGTACCCGCAATTTCAAAGACTCCGGCAGGCAACGGTTGCCCTGATTTCCTCTGTGGCCGTGGGTTAGTCCGGCTGCGCCTGAGCCCCGATAGCGGTTAACAAGCCGCTGAACCTGTCGTTCGGTCAATCCCAGTTGTCCGGCAGCGTCGCGCCGCCTGAGCCGTTTTTCACAAACGGCTTGAATGACATTAATACGGCGTAATTCTTTATCTGACATAGTCACCAACATCCGAATGTCCTTGTTGCAGAAAAGGTTTTATCCTTTATGCCGCAAAAAGTGACATTTCTAAATGGCTAAAAAGTGACATTACTATATTGCTGCTACAAATCATCATCGGATATCATGTTTTATGTTTAACGAACGTGGATTATATTCACTTTTTATCTTTTATGATGCTGTTAAATAACTGCTGGGAAAGCGCTTTAATATCCGTTTATTCGGGTAATGTTATTTTACGTGCGATTTCTTTTCAACTTTGGATTAATGGTTAATGATTTTAGATTAAATGCCATTAATGGTTATTTTTAAAAGTTACATTTATTGCGTTAAATCCGTTTTTGATATAAAAGGTTTAATGATTTGGTATTCGCGTTTTTAAATGATGATGACAGTTAACCTGTTATCGGAAATCGTTTTTTTACTTGATGGATTTAATGGGTATAAAGTTTTAACCGTTGTTTTTATCCCTTTTAACACCTGCTTTTTTTAAGGTTAATCATCATCGGATATCGTGTTTTATGTTTAACGAACGCGGATTATATTCATTTATTATCTTTCCTGACGTTGTTAAATAACTGACGATAAAACGTTTGATACCCATCTATTTGGATAATATTCTTTTACGTACACTTTCATCGGTACAGGTAATTTCCGTCAGCTGCCCGCTCAGGTTATAGCCCAGAGTCAGCACCGGCCCGTCACTGGTGAATAAATGGATACCGTCCCCCCGAATTGTGCATCCTTATCCTTTCAGCGCTTTTACGCCAAACACCCGAGGTAGGAGCCGGATGCGTTAGTCGCGCACGTCCGGATCTGTGCGGGGGGTAGCCGGTAACGGCTATTCCTACCGCGACCGATCTATCCAGTTTACCGGGTTATGAACGTAACTATAAAGACAGAATGTTTAATGTGCTGAATGGGAACTAGATAAAAGAGCCGGAAGATCATGGAGATCTTTCCGGCTTAAACATTATTTACTATATATATCACATCGTTGGAACGTTAAGGCTTCCAACTCCAAAGAAACACTCCACTCGTCTCCTTTGAGATTGAAAGAGTAAAAATCACCTTTTTCTAAAAAAATTAATTCGGATGAAGTGATCTTTTGCCAGTTAACTATTTCAACTTTTCTCAAAAACTGACCAATGATTTTAATAACAATGACATTATAATCTTTCCCCCATACTCCCCATTTAGCGACTTCTTTTTCTGGTCTTTGTGTTACATGGATATTTAGTGATACCTGATCTGCTATATCGAGTCCAACTTGTCCAAGAAGAATGTCATCTTTTAATCCTTCAGGAAAAAGTGAAGTTAAGAATTTGTTATTTATGACTTCAATAATGTTCATGTTATTTCCCTAAAAGTTATAGTGACCATGAGTTCCCGGAACATCACCTGTATTCAAGTTATCGGGTGGCCTGACGTTAAAATGAGGCTCTGCTCCATGTAAAGGTGTTGCTTTTGCGTGCCCTAAGCTGTGTTCTTGAATAATTACCGTAGAACCATTTTTATCTTTAAAATGATATTGCCGTGCTTCAATCGCAACGCCTTTGGAATCACGAATAAAATCACCATAACCATCTTTCAATTTAGCTTTGGATATTTCAAATGGATGCTGGCTATTAGGGATTCCCGAATCTCTCTTGGCCTGCCGTAGCGCATCACGACGACTTTTCCCTTCATAGGTCGTTTTCTTGTTCTTAGTCCCTAGACATCCGGCTAACCCGAGTGGGTCAATCCATCCTGTGGGATTTTTGACGTATGCATACGGATTCTCACCACCCCAGAGGCCCGTGGGGTCTTCGG
>NZ_JBHFKZ010000042.1:0-44799 GCF_042879375.1 Photorhabdus sp. RM323S | reverse complement strand
CAAGGGGCTGTATTTCAGATTGATTCTGGCCTGTCAAAGGTGTTATAAGCCAAGCTCTGAGTGAGAACCAAGACGGACAAGGCGCAATGTGTCCGCGTCTGGCTTCTGATAAATCAGTATCAAGTCAGGCTTTATATGACAATCTCGAAAATCCTTCCAATCACCAGAAAGAGCATGATCGCAATATTTCGGTTCTAACAAGCTATCAGAAGCCAATAATTCAATCACCGGCATAAATGCGTCATCAAGAATTTCACGATGCCGACCTTTCTTTTCTCTCTTGTAATCTCGCTTGAACTGGCTTGCGTAGTCAATCGTCCGCATTGAGATCGGTCATTAAATCTTTTACTGTGGAGAATGATTTACCGCAACCTTTGCGAGCTTCTTTCATTGCGGCTATTGTTGTCTCATTGGGAATCAAAGGCTCAAAAGGTAACACTTTTTCTCTTGCTACTCGCGTTAACATCATGCGAACGGCATCTGATACAGTTAGCCCCATAGCAGCCAGAACGGCAGCCGCCTCTGCTTTAATCTCACCATCAATACGGGTTTGTACTAGCTGGTTTGTAGCCATATAAGATCTCTCACTGAATTATAATTGAATTACATTGTAATTCAGTGAATGTTTGTCATCAACTTTAATGAGTAAAAAATGTCGGATATGTAAGCCGTCCTTGGCTTTTAAATTAGTACTTCCAGCTGTTTCCATGCTCATGAAGTTTTCTCTGTGAATGATGAGATAACCAGCTCTCTGAGCAAGTTCCATGAACGTGTTTAACGTCAAGACCTTCTCATCAGAATACAGTGTCTTTTGACTGACAACGGTTCCATTTTCGAAGGTCATTAAGATTTATCCGTTAAATGACAAGTCAGAAATCATCGAACTGTGATAGCTTCCAGTCTTACGAATTGCCGGTAGTATGACAACTGATAAATCCTGTCTTCCTCCAGGGGAGTAAGTTGAACTTACTCCCTTTTCATCATCATCCAGCGCAAGCAATGAAACGCGAGAATTGCTCAATCCGATGGCGTCACACACATCTTTAGCTACAAACCACGACTCACCATCTTTATTGATCACACGGATTTCATGAGGACCGAATTTGAACGTGATGAAATCGCTTTCGGCTTTAATTTTAGCTAATGCGCTCATACAGTCACCTCACCATACGTATGTTCGATTGTTTACCGTATTCGAATAACGTTGAGCCGCTACATGTACCTCTGGTTGCGGCATGTTCGCCAGCACTTTGGGGATGTAATCACGGGTTTCTTTTGGTGCAGCGCCCAGCCCTTTACGAAGCACATTTCCCTGCCCCCAATTATGGGGGATCGGGAGTCGTAGGTTCAAACCCTATCATGCCGACAAAATTTCCCCAGAAAAACCAACCAGTTATGGTTGGTTTTTTATTTGCGGGATTTAGCTCTGGTAAAATTATGGTAAAACTCCGATTTAAAACCTAGCATTTACCGTCATTAACAAACCATCTCCACTCACCCAAAAACATAAAACTACCTAATCAATTAGCATAAAGTCGGTTTTGAGTATTTTTATTCTGTCATTATGCTGCTCTCACTATGTAGTTAAATGCTATGTTGCGGGGGCGATTCTCTGAGGCTACAGGAACAACCCTTGCCGTGTTGAATCCAAAGCCGTATGGAGTATCCGTGTTAGAATTATTTACCGATTTGAAACTGCCATCTGTAGCTATTCCAAGCACTTGACTAGCATAAAAAGCGCCTCTTACTGCCAAATGATAGTTTGATGCTATCGTGCCAGCGAACGAACCCTGGATATTTCTGATGGCATCTCCCTGAGGAGTTAGAATTCTACGTCCACTATCAACACCTCGGCTATCATCCCAACCTCGAATAAATTCCCCTCTTAAATCAGGTAACCTACCATCAGGATAAGCTTCTGCTAATTTTGGAAATTTCAACTTATCAAAGACCGCACCATTACACTGCAACCACCCAGCAGGTGGTATCACAGTCGGCCAAGGAACAGGAATACCTACAGGAATATTAGAAATATTTGAAATTTTCTGCTCTAACGCTCTATTTAATTGCGCGGTGAGTTTAGCTATATCGCCATCATCCAGAACATCATCGCTAGATTGTTCCGCAATAAAATTAGCCATCACAGAGACTATTGTCGATGATTGGCGTAATGCCTTATTTAATACAGAAATAGAAATATTTTCTGGTGGAAAGCCTACCTGCAAATTTTGACTTTCTTCATATTTTTCTTGGCTAATTATATTAGCATCATTGCTAATAGAAAAAGCTTTAAAATCACTCTTGTGATTCATATACCTTCCTTAAACTAAATAATGTTATAATCAATATATTGAATTATTATAAAAATAATCCCCAATCCACACCAATCAAAGTTTAGTTCAGAAAAAGAATAATACGTGTTCTTATTGTTTATAAGGTTAACTGTTTTTTATTTCTTGAATTTTATTAAAACAAAAGCCAATCGGGAGAATTGATTTATTCTCCCTTGATTTGAAGACTATTGATCACAAAAGTTAAAATTTTAATCTAATTTCCTGACAGAGAGTGAGATCACTCACGAATATCTAAAACCCTACTCATGTAATAAGCGTCAGCATATCGACCATTGCGAAAAGCGTAACGTTTAGCGGTTCCTTCAATCTCAAACCCAAATTTTTTATATAATGCAATGGCAACATTATTGTCTGTGTATACCTCCAACTCTATACGTTCAATATTCAACCAATTATCACACATATTGAGCATAGCCTTCATCAATTCACTGCCAACACCACGTCCCTGATAATCAGCATGTATCCCCATACCAAAAGTAGCAATGTGGCGACGTCGCAAATTCTGACATATTTCTATACCTATCTGGCCCACAATTTTCCCATCAATACAGGCAACCAAACAGAAACACCCCTCAGGAAGATTCGTAATGCGCTTTACCCATGTTTCCAGAGAAGGATAGGGCAACTGCAAAGTATTACAGTAAACTTGCAGGTTAGCGTATAATTGATGAACTTGTTCACAATCGCTTTCTTCAATATGGCGAATCACTATATCCTTCACTTAAAAACTCCTGACTTTTAATTTGAGCATTAAGACTAACATAGATATTTTGCAGGAAGTATGGGGAAGCACTGATGAACTAGCGCCAACCGAGAGGCTCAAATTCGAATTTTCCGGATTTTTGTTATCTGTATATAAATAGCCATGGAAAATTATCAATCAATTACTCTATTTATTAAAAAGCTGTTCCATCGGGTAAACTATCTTCGCCTGCCACGGTGTTTACCCTCTGGAGGCAGATTACCTACAAACTCAATAAAAAAACCAATTTTTTAACCTTTATCACATCGTTAAGAAATGTACCGGCATTAAAACCCCCAAGCGTACCAAACACATCTTGATGCAACTACCTGCCCAAACTCTTTAGAATTGCGACTCAAAGTGCCAAGATTTGCCGCAGTAAAACCTGATAGTTGAATATTATTTATTTGCCAAATTGCTGTAGTAGTTCCACCACCACTATCTTGCTGACCAACTATAATAATTTTTTGTGGAAAAGGAATTGGGAAACTAACATTTATATTAGGATTGGTATATCCAGTAATATCAGATATTCCCCACTGAAATATTATCCCAGTATCACCACATTTCCACCAACCATTCTCTAATTTTAAGATTGTATTTTTAGTTCCTCTGGCATTGATTTGGTGGTCTATTTCTGCTTTGGTATATAATCCTATATCCACGGCATTCAAACTGATATCCGAGCTTAGCGCCTTCCCATTCACTTTCCGGGTATTAGGTACCCTACTATCAATATTTTCACGCAATGAATTTATTATTTCCTGAACAAGCTTTTGCGTAACCGCCAATGTATCGCTATTGCCAATCACATTTGTAAGCTGAACAACGCCTTTTTGGGTTAACGAGGCATCTGGAACTTTTGTTGTGGTTTTTTGTTCTAAAGCTCTATTTAATTGTGCGGTGAGTTTAGCTATATCCCCATCATCCAGAACATCATTACCAGATTGTGTCGCAATGAAATTGGCTACGACAGATGATATGATTGACGATTGACGCAATACTTTATTTAACAAATGAGTAGGAACATCATTTGTCGGAAACCCAGTCAGCAAATCCTTACTTTCTTCATATCTTCCCTGACTCGCTACATTAGCATTATTACTAATAGAAAAAGCTTTGAAATCATTCTTGGAACTCATATAAAATCCTTAAATTAAATAATGTTATTTTATAATTAATTCTATCTCTATTTAACAACAGTCAATTCAGAGACGTGTAAATTCAAATTCGGTTTTTTAGTTTCGCTCATAGAGAGCGAAATCTAGTGGTTGCAAAGCCAGGATCCATCTTTAACCAGCTGTGGATGCTACTGAGGTATAAACTGCCGGCAAAAATCATCAAATTTACAGTAAAACTCTTCTCAATTAGCAATGTCTGAAGATTCCCACGATCAGAGTCTTTACAAAAACTCTGATCGTGCCTTAAGTACTCGATCAGGTTAATTAAATATTCTTATAACTTATAATATTAACAATTTCTTATAATTGATTGCAATAAGCAACTCAATATCAAGAAATTATTCTCCTCTCCCCTCTCTTATTTCTTACCACAATTTTCCCATTTCAAGTTCAAAACTAAATCTCTCAGTATTTCAACATCAACAAAATCATTGTATAAATAGCCGATCTATTCAGACCATTTTCATTATTTCGGCTGTTCCGGCCACTTAACATCAGGGACTAATGAAATATCAACTCTGTTCAACATCACTCTATATTTCTTCCATGCTAATAAAGCCTCTTTTTCAGCTTCTGTAGCAATATCCAAGTCAACAGCATCTTGTAGTGGCGTGACGATATTATTAACTTTAGTCAGTAGTTGAAATTTCTCATGTTCTGCTTTCTTTATTAATTCTTCTTTAGTCGCAACATAAAGTAATATTTTCTGACCGTCAAATATCCATTTATCTTTGGTTTTCTTACCAAACCCTATAGGAGCATCATTCTTATTAATTTCTGCGACCGAAAAACCAAGTGGTGCAAGTTTAGATACATCAGTCGTTATTGCACGAATGAGACCTGTCGCATCATACATAATTTTTAATGTATCTATTGAAAATTGACTTTGAGAGCTATACCAATCATTGCCCTGCTTATCTTGAAGATAAAGCGCAAATTGAATAGTGTTTTCACTGTCAGGTATATATTGTTCAAATGGACCAACATTTATTAAACTCATTATCATTATCCTCGTACGATAGTGAACCATTGACCGTTACTAGAGAACTGCATAGGGCTAGAATAAAGCATCTCGGCAGAATCATCTCCATCTTTGCTATAAATCTCAGCACCAAGACGAACGCCAGTAATATAAGGATTATCCGATTCGACTTTCGTATGCTCTTCAATAGCATTAGCAGAAGGTTTATTTAACGTATTATATTCCTGAGCCCAAGGTGTCCATGGATTGTCATGAAACTGACTACGTGTATATACCCGGCTGCTATTATAAACGAAATAACGTTGAATGACCCCAGCTGCTTTCAATACAATAAGTGAACCTGCAAACGGTTCAGGATAATTACTGCCACTTTTAGCATGAGCATTAGACTCTTGATAATAAATGCCCGGTGTTTTGTAGCTATCTAAATTTGCACTGCCACCTAAATTAATCGCCTGTCCAGCCAAGATATCCTGAGAAGTAATATTAACATCCGAAGCTAAAGCTTTTCCATTTACTTTGCGGATCCCTGTAATATATCGAGCATCAGAGTCTGCTTTTGCATACGCTCCAACATCCTCAGCGGTAGGTTTATTTACCGCGTTATATTCTCTAACCCAAGGTGTCCATGGATTATCATGAAACTGGCTACGTGTATATACCCGACTGCTGTTATAGACGAAATAACGTTGAATAACCCCAGCCGCTTTCAACACGACGAGTGAACCCGCGAATGGCTCAGGGTAATTACTGCCATTTTTAGCATGAGCATTAGACTCTTGATAATAAATCCCTGGTGTTTTGTAGCTATCCAGGTTCGCACTACCGCCTAAATTAATCGCCTGGTCAGCCAAGATATCCTGAGAAGTAATATTGATATCCGCAGCTAAAATCTTTCCATTTACTTTGCGGATCCCTGTAATATATCGAGCATCAGAATCTGCTTTTGTATATGCTCCAACATCCTCAGCAGTAGGTTTATTCACTGCATTATATTCACTGATCCAAGGGGTCCATGGATTATCATGGAATTGGCTACGTGTATATACCCGACTGCTGTTATAGACGAAATAACGTTGAACGACCCCAGCCGCTTTCAATACAACAAGCGAACCCGCGAACGGCTCAGGATAACTATTGCCACTTTGAGCACTGGAATTATGTTCTTGATAATAAATCCCAGGTGTTTTGTAATTATCCAAATTCGCATTATTACCTAAATTAATCGCCTGCCCAGCAAAGATATCCTGAGAAGTAATATTGATATCTTCAGCTAATACTTTCCCGTTAATTTTTCTGGTATTATGTACTTTGGCATTAATATTGTCACGTAATGAATTTATTATTTCCTGAATAAGTTTTTGCGTAACAGCTAATGTGTCACTATTGCCCAATACATCAGTAAGCTGAACAACGCCTTTTTGTGTTAATGAGGCATTTGGCGCTTTTGTTGCAATTTCCTTTTCTAAAGCCCTATTTAATTGCTCAGTGAGTCTAGCTATATCACCATTATCTAAAACATCATCGCCAGATTGCGTCGCGATAAAATTAGCTATCATAGATGCCATTGTCGATGATTGACGTAATACCTTGTTTAACAGATCAGCAGGAATATCATTTAGCGTAAATCCAGTCTGCAAGCTCTGGTTTCCCTCATACTTTTCTTGACTCACTATATTAGCACTACTACCAATAGAAAAAGCTTTAAAATCATTCTTGGCACTCATATATACTCCTTAAATTGAATAGCATTATTCACAACCAATATGTTTAATAATTGTTAAAGCAATTCTTCATAATTTACGACAATCATAGTTTAGTTCATAAAAACAATAATAAAATGTTCTTATAACTTAGAAGAATAATCATTTTTGTATAATTAGAAGAAATAAACAACCAAACAAATCGCAACCAGAAATATATCCAAGACATTTATATTAATCACATGAAATTATTCCCTCTATTTCATATCTCAAACTGAATCTTTCAGTAGTGTAATTACAGAATCAATAAAATACTGTATGAATTGCCTACTTACTCAAGCCATTTTTATTATTTTGGTTGTTCGGGCCATTCCATATCAGGAGCAAGTGAAATATCAACTCTATTCAACATCACCCTATATTTCTTCCATGCCAGTAAAGCGGCTTTCTCTGCTTCGGTGGCAATACCTAAATCAACAGCATCTTGTAGTGGCGCCATTTTTGCACTGGCCTTAACCACTAATTGTTGCTTTTTTGATTCAGCATATTGCTTCATTTCTGCCTTTTTTTCTGCATTTAATCGCTCCGCATCATGATTACTCATCACCCATTTACCATTCCACTTATGATAATGTGACGGACGAGGCTGTTCTGTAAAACCATCGGGAATAATGATTTCTTTATTCTCCTGTGATTGGCCTGATTCAATATCGTAAATCATAATTCCTTTTTTATTTTCGACAAGTACCCATTGCCCTGATTTTTCACACGGCCAAAATCCTTCTTTAAATTTTGGTTCTATTCGTAAAGCATTCACCGGGGACTCACTACCCGGATTAGCATCAGCAACCCCAATAAAGGGTCGATGTGGTTTAATGTGATCAAAATAATAATTTATCATTACCTTATGATCCCAAATAAATTACGGGTATCATACTGATATTGAGCGGGCGATTTTCGTCTGCCGTTGGAACTACCCTTGAAGCATCAAAAGTGGCATAGGCAAATTTGGTAAATTCATCAGGAGCATTCTTTTTCATAATACTTATTTGGGAGGTCGCATTAACACCATAGAATGCTCCGCTGGTACGAGCAATAAACCCATCATGCCATAACCCCACATCACCTGTAATGTTTCTAATCGCATCGCCCTGTATCATACCAGGATTCAAGCCCGCACGCATAAATACCCCTCTCCCATCAACAAACAGATTAGGAAGGTTGATTTTATCACCATTTAGCTTAATTCCCCATGCTGCCTTATATGCATCTGATAAATTATTCAATGATCTACCAACAATTGAATCAATCGCATAAACATCACCATTCGCAATATACTCCCCTTTAGCCAAATCTGATGCTGGATGTGCAGATAAATAGATATCACCTGGGCGTTTTGCTCCGATATCAATTGCTGAAATCTCAATATCCTCAGTCAACGTTTTCCCGTTGACTTTTCGACTATCAGGTACTCTACTATTAATATCTGCAAGCAATGAGTTTACTATTTCTTGAACCAGCTTTTGCGTAACAGCCAATGTATCGCTATCACCAACCACATTGGTAAGCTGAACAATACCTTTTTGTATTAATGAAGCATTGGGAACGCCTGTTATGAATTTTTGTTCTAAGGCTTTATTTAATTGTAGCGTGAGTTTAGTTATATTACCGTCATCCAAAACATCCTCACCAGATTGTGACGCAATAAAATCAGCTACAACAGACGATATTGTTGAAGCTTGACGCAATACTTTATTTAATACATGAGTGGTAACAGTATATGGCGGGAATCCAGTCGGCAATTCTGAACTTACTTCATATAATTGCTGACTTACTACATTAGCATTATTACTAATAGAAAAAGCTTTAAAATCATTCTTAGGATTCATATATACTCCTTAAATTAAATAATATCATTTTATAATTAACATATTAAATCATTACTCGGGTGATTCATCACAATGCATGTCAATTAGAGTCTAGTTCAAAAAAAGAATAACAGAATGTTTTTATAACTTATAAGATTAACTATTTTTGTATAATTGACGGAAATAAAAAATAGACCAAAATCATTTTCATTTAATATTTTGAAATTATTATTCCATATCTATTTCATTTCTTAACTATATTTTTATGATAATGTTTCATGACTTCATTAGAATAAGTGAATAACATAACATTCACAAAGACTTTCTCATTTTAGTTAGTCTACCAGGAGGGATAAGAATAAACTTATTTTTATCGATATTTTATTAAATCAAAGCGCTGACTAAATAGCCAGCACTTTATCAACAGTCTATCAGGGTTCTATTTTTATTTCGGCTGTTCCGGCCACTCTATATCAGGCGCATGTGAAATATCAATCCTGTTCAACATAACTCTGTGTTCTTTCCATGCCAGTAAAGCGGCTTTTTCTGCTTCGGTGGCAATATTTAAATCAACAGCATCTTGCAAAGGGGCTAGCTGTTTATTGGCTTTTGACATGAGTCGTTGTTTTTGAGCCTCTGCCTGTTGCGCCAGTTGTTCTTGAGTCATCGGAGGAATATCACCCCATGCGGGTAAACCATTTTTATCCGCTATACGACATTTACCCTTCGGGGGAGTATTGCCAACAAACTCAATAAAAACCGATTCACTCACTTCTATTACATCATCGGGAAATGAACCAACGTCAATATAACTTTGTTTTAATTCTATCGGATAAAAAGCATTATTTTTTGCACTGTAGTAATACATAATTAGTACCCTATGGCTAAATATCTCACAACAGCACTTGCGAGAGCTCCACTAGCGTCACGGCATGTCACAATAAACTGAGATTTAGAGACAGCAGAAGCAGCACAACCAAAACCATAGTTACCAAAGTCGGAGTACGATGTGACTATTTGACAACAAGCATTGGGAAATGAAATCGGGAAATTTCTATAATCACTTTGATTCAGACTGCCAACTTCCTGACCCCATTGAATAATTATTCCAGTATCACCACATTTCCACCATCCATTTACTGAGAGCAGTGCTTTATTCCTATCAAATCCTGCTGTGATTTTTTTTCCCAAAGCGTTATCTAATTGCGTGGTAAGTTTAACTATGTCACCATCATCCAGAACATTATCACCAGATTGTGTCGTGATAAAATTAGCGATGACAGACGATATCGTTGACGACTGACGTAACACCTTATTTAACACATGAATGGGAATATTCTCTGGTGGAAACCCAGTCTGCAAACTCTGACTTTCTTCATATTTTTCTTGACTTATTACATTAGAATTATTATTAACAGAAAAAGCTTTAAAATCATTCTTAGCACTCATATACATTCCTTAAATTAAATAACATTATTTTATAAGCAATATATTTAATTACCGAAAAAAAATCTCCAGTAATTCATGTCAATCATAGTCTAGTTTAAATTAATAATAATGAAACATCTTTATAAATTAAATGATCAATTATTTTTATACGATTAGCAGGGATAAACAACCCAACACGTTGAAATTAAAAACATACCAAAATAAAACCTATCTATTGCATTCAAATTAAACTTCTAAATGTCATTCATCATTATTATATTCACCCAAGCACATCAATGTATTATTGCATAATTCACCAACCTAACTATTAATGTTAAGATTTTATATATTTATAAAAATATTTAGTTTATTTATCATTTAATACTAATATAACCACAAAATTAACTTGTTATTTTCATACCTCCGGCAAATATCAATATTTAATTTACCAAGGTAAATGCTAAGTTGAATTCCCCAGCTAAAAACCAGCATATATTCATTATCTCACTGGAAATAACAAAAAGTCTTATCTGCTTGAACACAAAAAATCTTACCTCACCGCATCTGTACCACCGATCAACGTTTCATCTTCGTAAGATGCAAGCTTCCTGCTACTTAAAGCACCATGCAAAATTATTTTAATCCTTAAAATAATTTTTAAAAACTACTTGACTCTGAAGTTTTTCTGATTAAAATCACTGCCATAATTTAGATTTTCGTGAAATAAATCACACTTTACCAATAAAGAGAACCCATCATGAAATCTGTTAAATCTTTTATCTCAAGTGTTCACAACGTTGTTATCTATCTATCAACACCCTGTTTTCTTTAAGTTTTTATCCGATGAGTGAAAGGCCAGTTTCGAACTGGCTTTTATGTTGCGAAGCGGGTCAAAATTCTTGGCCTAATGACCAAGAATATATAAAACAATAGTTAACTTATATTAATAACTTAATGCATCAAGAAGTCGTTTCTTCAATAATGCAAGATCATCCGTACTATTCTGAATCAGCAGAGTGAGATTAGCGACATCACTTTCCAGCGTTTCTATTCTCTCTTCCAGTTGCTTATTCTTTGCATCCAATAATATTTCAAGCTTTGCCGATTCAGCATGTAATTGCTGACCATTAACCGCGTCAGTACTGTGGTTTGAAATATCCCCGGCAGCAACATGCACAATTTTACGTTCATGGCCCGTTTTTCCTACAGAAACAACATTCGGTTTATTAGCAATTGAATCCGAACCTAATGCAACGCTCCCTTGTTCTGTTGCAGAAGAGTGTTGACCAATCGCCACTGCCTGAGCCGCACTAGCAGTTACTTTTTGCCCTAAAGCGATAGAAGCTAGGCCACTGGATATAGAATCAGCGCCAATCGCAATTGGCCAAACAACCTTCGCATCACCTTGTTTACCCGCAAGTTGATTTTGCCCAATCGCAATAGCTGCTTCACTGATTGTTTTAGAATTCCGGGGTGAAGCACCAATTGCGATAGAGTGTACTGCCGGCGCTTCTGCATGTCCAAGTACCACAGAATCTTTGCCGGTTGTTTGATCAGCTATATTGGTATTTTCAATAGACATATTATATCTCTTAATTTATAAGTTAAATAACTATGCTCTGTTTGAAACTTAATAATGAGCACCACAAAATATTGGATTACACCAACTCATTCCACACATTAAAATCCAAATTAACGTTAATTTTTCCATCGACAATATTAGATAGAATTTCCAACTTGTAAATAAATTAAAATTATTAGATTGTGGAATATATTTCATGGAATTTATTTAATGTATCATTAAGCTTTATGGAATATATACCCTATCAAGTTCATTACAATTAATTAGCTGGAAAAACATTATTTACATATATTTTCATCACTTCAAAAATAATATTTCCATATGATTAATCTCAGTAAAAATAAATAATGAAAGATTATTCACCCTCTATTATTTAGAGAAGAAAAATTAACATCCTATAAATGATAGGGAAAATTTAACCCCCCTTGAGAATATGTTTTACAGCACGCATTTCGCTGACCGTATCGGCCAATTCAATCAACGCAGGATGGCAATCCCGCCCGGTAATGATGACGGTCTGATCGATTGGTCGCTCGTTTAGTGCTTTGATAATTTCATCAAGCAACAGATAATCATTATTTATCATATAAGCTAATTCACTCAGCACCACCAATGATAACGCAGGATCACGCAACATGCGCAACGCATGTTGCCAAACACCCGTGCAAGCAGCAATTTCTTTAGCATGATTTTGTATTTCCCCTGTAAATTCTATCGGCATGAGTTGACACGCTAATCCATGTTGTTCCAGCAAAGCACCCTCACCGGCTGACCATTTTCCTTTAACAAACTGGATAACCCCGGCCTTTAATCCATGCCCCAACGCCCGCGTAACGGTTCCCATAGCGGCAGTTGTTTTCCCTTTACCATTGCCGGTATAGATGATTACGATCCCCCGGTGCTCCTGAGCGGCTGCCACTTGTGCCATGAATCTCTCTTTTTGCCGCTGCTTCCTCTGTTTATACTGCTCCTCACTCATTTTGCTCACTCCAATATGTTAGTCAGTCAAAGAGCGGCTATCTGTTTTGTTCGTATCTGCTTGAGATAACTCAGAGAACAGTGCTTCTGTCACACGATTAACTTGTTGACGATCTTGACTGATCAACGATTTCATTAACGGTTTACTGGTAAAAAATTGTTGCCAAAAGTGACGACGTGCCGCCAGATGATGAAAATGCTGTTTTACCCGCTGGCGAAGTGTCCCGCCGTAAGCAGCCAGACGGCCAAGATGCATCGGTAACAACCGTTCTAGTTTTTCACGCAATAACCTGACCAATACCGGTGCATTACCCCCGGAAGAGATAGCAATCACCAACGGCGAACGATTAATGACTGACGGCGTAATAAAACTTGCCTGCTGTGGTTCATCCACCACATTGCAGAAAATACGGCGCTCCGTCGCACATTCACTAACATAACCATTAACTACTGCATTATTGGTCGCAGCAATCACCAACCAACAGAGATCAAGCCAATGAGGCTCAAACTCACCACGGATCAGTGTCACTCGACCCGCATCTTCCCAAATCTGGAATTGCGCAGTGAATTCCCGTGCATTAACCCGCAGACGCGCACCGGCATCCAATAATAGACGCGCTTTGCGTTCAGCCACCTTACCTCCCCCAACCAACAGGCAAGTTTTATCCCGAATCTGACAAAACATCGGCAAATAATCCAGCATAATCCCCTCTCCTCAGCTAACGTACGCCACCCGGTATCATCGTCAGCAAATGCTGACGCGGATAAAAACGGGTGATGCCCCGGTGTCTTAGCCACCAACACAGGTACTCAACATCATGATGATGACGATCACACAGCAACCCTACAACGCTACCGCTATGAGCAACATTCAACCCGTAGATCCCACTGCGTTCTACCAATTCCAGCAAGCGGTCAAATGCCGGTTTTACCAACAGTTTTTGACTCGCCTGCGCACTGAGCGTCGTGGCCTCCCCCAACCGCAGGCAATCCCGTGTAGCCACCGCCTGACAAAATAGCCGCCAGGACTGCGCCAGCACTGAGGCGCTTTCCAGCAATGTCTGATGTCGATCCAAACGATGATAATCAGCCGTAATCAACGTTTCCGGGCTTTCCAGTAGCAAAATGTCCACCGGCGGCTGCCAGCCACATGCAATTTGAGTCGCGCCCGTTTGATGATCGAACAAGGTAAGATGACTGAACAGCGTACTATCTGTGGGTTCCAGCTGTACGCAAAACCGGGCAAGGGTTGTTTCATCCAGTGTTTTTCCCAAATAACGCGCCGTCGCCAGTGCCGTAGCGGCAATATCTGCGGTACTGCTTGCCAGCCCTTTAGCCACCGGGATCGTAGAGGTAAAAGAAATACGTAAACTCCGCGCCATATCTACCGACAGACCAAAGTACGCCAGTACAGCTTTCATCATTTGCCGCATACGGGGACGTTCATGTTTCCCCGGTACGCCATCGGTAACAGAAACCTCGCTGAACCAGTTCACCGGGCAGGAGATCAACTTCTCACCACCAAGAATCCATCCTTGAATAAGTTCACCGCACGATGCGGGACAGCGGGCTTCAGCCATAACCCAATACCTGACGTAACGCCAATACCAGCCGATGATTATCATGCTCACCCTTTATGGCAACCCGGTAATGCGCAGCGCTCAAGCCTGGATAGTTAGCGCAATGACGGATAAGTATCCGGTGTTTCAGCAACGCTTGCTGGAGATCGATTTCCGGGCGCAGACAACGCAAGAAAATATAATTCGCCGCGGGAGGCCAGACACATAATTCCGGCAACGCAGCTAATGCCTGATAGAACCAACGTTGCTGCTGTGCCAGCCAACGGTGTGTTGCCTGAATGTAAGCCTTATCATTGAGAATGATTTCACCAGCCAATGCCGCAAAAGCATTAATGGTCCACGGCTCCCGCCAGCATTTCATCTCCCGAATACCTGCTACATCACCGCTGACCAGATAGCCAAGACGTAATCCCGGAATAGCAAAAAACTTCGTTAATGAACGTAAAATATAGAGGTGAGGATAATGGGCTATCTTGGGGATCAGTCCGGCAGCATCCGGGAGAAAATCAATAAACGCTTCATCGACAATCAGCGCGATATTATGTTGGTAGCAACGTTCAAGCACCGCCTGTAATAGTTCCGCATCCGGCATTAGGCCGGTTGGGTTATTTGGTGTGGCAAGAAACAAGCAATCCGGGCGACAACGATCCAATGCCACCAGCAAACGCTCATCAGGCTGATAACCCTCGGTTTCACTCATCACATAATCATCAATCTGGCAACCCACCCGCTGTAAAGCGCGCCGATATTCAGCAAATCCTGGAATCAATAGCATGGCACGGCGCGGCTTAAGATAATTCACTACCGCATAAATCAGTTCAGTGGCACCATTACCCGCTATCAGGTTTTCGGCGGTGCAGTGATGAACATGTGCCAGCGCTGCATGTAATCGGCGATATTCGGTATCAGGATAGCATTCTGCACGTTGCAACTGGTCGATAATCGCCGCTTTCAGGGAGACCGGCATTCCCAGCGGGTTAATGTTAGCGCTGAAATCCGTTATTTCCTCTGCTGTCACACCGATTTTCTGCGCCATTTCCAGCACATTGCCACCATGTTCGCTCATCAAATGTCAAATCCAGATGTTGAATAGAGAATCAAAGTGCCATCAGTGATGAAACGGAAGCCAGCAACAAACGTTCCCGGCGACAAGCCAATGTTTCCCGCAGACGCACCACATCACCAATAACAATCAATGCCGGAGCAGTCAATCCCTGAGCGGCCACTTGCTGTGCCAGCGTTAGCAAAGTTGCACTGGCTACTTGCTGTTGCTGGTGGCTGGCATACATCACCACCGCCGCCGGTGTCGTCGGTGCTTTACCGCCTGCAATCAGTTGCTCACAAATGCTCGCCAGTTGCGTCATTCCCATCAAGATCACCAGCGTGCCCTCCAGCTTTGCCAGTGTCGCCCAATCCTGCGGCTCATTTCCCTGACGCAGATGGCCGGTAATAACATGAAAACCTGAAGCATAATCACGATGAGTCACAGGGATCCCAGCACAAGCCAAACCACCAATTGATGAACTGATACCCGGTACGACTTCAAAAGGGATCTTCGCCAGTGCCAATGCTTCGGCCTCTTCGCCACCACGGCCAAATACGTAAGGATCGCCCCCTTTTAACCGGACGACATTTAACCCCTGTTGCGCGCACTCGACCAGGATCTGATTAATTTGCCGTTGCGGCACCGGGTGGTAATTCGGCGTTTTGCCGACGTTAATCATTTTGCAGCTATCAGGGGCTTCTAATAACAGATCCGGGCTGACTAACCGATCATACACCAGCGCATCAGCCTGACGGATACAATGTAATCCTCTGACAGTAATCAATGCCGCATCACCAGGACCAGCACCGACCAACCAAACTTTTCCGCTATTCATCATCTTTCTCACCCTGTAACGAAAGTCTGTTGGAAGATATATTACCGATAGCCAGCAACACGATATGGTGTGAGATCAATAATTCTTCACTTTTATTGATGTATTGATGATGGCAATCTGTTCTGGCACATTGCGACTTTATCTGTTTGTTTCTCCTGGTAACTTAGCCCTTCACCTTGTCCCTACACCATTTTTATTACAACCCTTCATGTTTTTGTGATTACCGTTGACTTTCTGACCAAATTGCTGACATCTGATACTGATTTATAGAAAAAAATGCCAACATACGCCTTATTACAGACAAGAGGTGTAGCTATGGAGGCCAAAGAGTTATTTAGTGTCGGTATTGACATCGGCACCACCACCACACAAGTGATCTTTTCGTGTCTGTCGCTGGTGAACCGTGCAGCAATATCACAAGTGCCACGCTATGAGTTTGTCCGACGCGAGATTATCTGGCAAAGCCCAGTGTTATTTACTCCCGTGGATTTCGCCGGACAACTGCGTGAAGACGAACTGCTCAACTTAATTCAAGCACAATATCAGGCAGCAGGCATCGATCCGAAAAACATCGATTCCGGGGCGGTGATCATTACTGGTGAAACCGCTAAAACCAGTAACGCACGTCCTGCGGTCATGACACTGGCCCAGAAACTGGGGGATTTTGTTGTAGCAACAGCGGGGCCACATCTGGAATCCGTGATTGCTGGTTTTGGTGCTGGCGCTCAGGCACTGTCACAACAGAAAATGGCCAAAGTGCTCAACATTGACATTGGCGGCGGCACAGCAAACTATGCGCTGTTCGATGCCGGACGACTGGTCGCCTCCGCTTGCCTGAATGTCGGCGGCCGCTTATTGGAAACCGATCCTCAAGGAAAAGTCTTACGGGCACATCCACCCGGAACACTCATCGTTCATTCTCTGTTTGGTGAAAACACCGATGTTCAACATCTGACAGCCACACAAATACAACAGATTGCCGCCCGAATGTCACAGTTGCTATGGGAAGTCGCCGTCGGACATCTCACCCCACTGGCACAGCAATTGCTGATGACTGAACCACTGCCAAACTGTGACGAACTCTATGCTGTCACCCTCTCCGGCGGTGTAGGGGAATGTTATCGTCAAGCATCGGACAGTGATCTATTCCGGTTTCATGATTTAGGGCCACTGCTGGCACAAGCTATCCATCGTGATAATAATTTCGCCAAACTGCCGCTGCAAATACCAAAACAGACCGTACGCGCTACCGTCATTGGTGCCGGCGCGCATACATTATCATTATCCGGTAGCACTATCTGGCTTGATACGCTGTCATTGCCACTGTGCAACATCCCCGTGGTTCATCCTGGAACAGAGGTCACTGAATCACTGGCAGAAGCCTGGCGGCAAGCACTGACACAAATGGACCTTGACCCACAACAAGATCTGTATGCCCTGGCTCTGCCCGATGCCCTGCCAGTCAATTATGCCGCAGTACAAACATGCATCACCGCTTTACAGGATTTTACCGAACGTTATCCCTCTTCCCATCCGCTGCTGATAGTTGCCGGCCAGGACTTTGGTAAAGCACTGGGGATGCTGCTGCATCCTCTGATGGAAGAACGGCCACTGGCGGTAATCGACGAAGTGATTACCCACACCGGAGATTATATCGATATTGGGGTTCCATTATTTGGTGGCGCCGTCGTTCCCGTTACCATCAAATCACTGGCTTTTCCTTCCTAAGAGAGCGTAAACATGAAATTGAAAACTCAGCTTTTTGGTAAAACCTATCAGTTTAAAGATGTCAAACAGGTGCTGGCAATGGCTAACGAATTACGTTCCGGGGATGTGCTGGCTGGGGTGGCGGCCGAAAGTTCCCAACAACGGGTAGCGGCTAAACATGTCCTGTCGGAAATGACGATAGCGGATATCCGTATGAATCCGGTTATTCCCTATGAAGAAGATTGTGTTACCCGCATTATTCAGGATGACATTAATGAAATTGCCTACACTCGCATAAAAAACTGGCGCATTGGCGAACTACGTGAATATATATTGAGCGATGACACCAGCGTGGATGATATTGCCTTTCTGCGTAAAGGGATAAGTTCTGAGGTTGTCGCAGCCGTGGCAAAAATCAGCTCCAATGCCGATCTGATTTATGGTGCGAAAAAAATGCCGGTGATCAAAAAAGCCAATACCACCATCGGCACGCCGGGAACGTTCAGCGCCCGCCTTCAACCCAACGATACCCGCGACGAAGTACAAAGCATTCTGGCCCAAATTTACGAAGGGTTATCATTTGGCGTTGGTGATGCCGTCATCGGCGTTAACCCGGTAACGGACGATGTAGAAAACCTCACCCGCGTGCTGGATACCCTCTATGAGGTGATCGACAAATTCGCCATCCCAACCCAAGGCTGTGTTTTATCCCATGTCACCACTCAGATAGAAGCCATTAAGCGTGGTGCGCCGGGCGGTTTAATTTTCCAAAGTATCTGCGGCAGTGAAAAAGGGCTAAAAGAGTTTGGCGTAGAATTGGCTATGTTAGATGAAGCGCGTGCCGTTGGTGCGGAATATTGCCGTCTTGCTGGCGATAACTGCCTGTATCTTGAAACTGGACAAGGCTCTGCCCTCTCCGCCGGTGCTCACTTTGGCGCTGATCAAGTGACAATGGAAGCACGAAACTACGGTTTGGCACGCCATTATGACCCATTTCTAGTGAATACCGTTGTCGGTTTCATTGGGCCGGAATACCTCTACAATGATCGCCAGATTATCCGCGCCGGACTGGAAGATCACTTTATGGGAAAACTCAGCGGTGTCTCAATGGGATGTGACTGCTGCTATACCAATCATGCAGATTCCGATCAGAACCAGAATGAAAACTTGATGATCCTGCTGGCAACCGCAGGGTGTAACTTCATCATGGGAATGCCGCTCGGCGATGACATTATGCTCAACTACCAAACATCCGCTTTCCACGATACCGCCACTATCCGCCATCTGCTCAATTTGCGCCCATCACCAGAGTTTGAACGCTGGCTGGAAAACATGGGGATCATGGCAAATGGGCGCTTAACATCACGCGCAGGTGATGCGTCGTTCTTTTTTTGATTCCTCGTTGAGATAAATCACATGAACCAAAAACAAATTGAAGAAAATGTAAGCAATGTGGTATCTGGTCAGGAATCACATGCATCTCCTGAAATCACTGACGAAGCTGAAAGCTGTACACTGGACTTAGGCTCCCTGGAAGCCAAGCAGTGGATTGGTGTACAAAACCCGAACCGTATGGAAGTCCTACAGGAATTACGCCGCAGTACCGTATCAAGAGTATGTACCGGTCGCAGTGGTCCACGTCCGCGAACCCAGGCATTACTGCGTTTTCTGGCTGACCACTCCCGTTCCAAGGATACGGTGCTGAAAGAAGTTCCTGCCGAATGGGTACAAAAACAGGGGTTGTTGGAAGTGCAATCTCAAATCAGTGACAAAAACCGCTATCTGACCCGCCCCGATCTGGGGAGAAAACTCAGCGCCAACGCCATAGAAACCCTGCTGACACAATGTAAAACAGCTCCTGACGTACAAGTTGTTATCTCCGATGGCCTCTCTACTGATGCTATTATTTCCAACTATGAAGATATTCTGCCACCTTTGCTGAAAGGGCTGGAACAAGCAGGATTGTGTATCGGCACGCCGTTCTTTGTGCGCTATGGCCGCGTTAAAATCGAAGATCAGATTGGCGAATTACTGAAAGCTAAAGTGGTTATCTTACTCATTGGGGAACGTCCCGGACTGGGACAATCGGAAAGCCTCTCCTGCTACGCTGTTTATAAACCAACCGTAGAAAAAACCGTTGAAGCGGATCGCACTTGTATCTCCAACATTCACCGGGGCGGAACACCGCCAATCGAAGCCGCAGCAATTATTGTCGATTTAGCGAAAAATATGCTGGCACAACAAGCCTCCGGCATTGCTCTTAGCCGTTAATGGAAACTGATTATTCCAGCATCATAAACATTGAAATATCTCAACGACTCCAAGCAGGGAAAACTTTCATAGCTATGAGAACCGTACCTGCAAATATGAATGGAAAAGTGACAAGCGGCCAAGCTGTATCACCATCCATGCCTACGACAGCTGCTGTGCCGAAAAGAGAAACAATAACGCTTTGACCACAGAAGTAGATAGCCACAGCCGAGCCTGCACGGTCATTAAAATCAGCCAGTGCACCGTTGGCTGTGACAGATGCCGTGAAGATAATCCCTACAGCCATCACCCACATAGGCAATACAAACGTGGCAAAGGAGGGTTCACCTATCGTCCATGTTACAGCTAAGATTGCAGCACCAAAGACCAGGAGAGCCATGCCACGCCGTACGCTACCAGCGATGCCCCACTTGCCGACAAACCGCTTTGCGAAACTTGTTGTCACTATCATGACAAGTGCAACAGTCGAGAAGGCAAAACTAAACTGTAGTTCAGAATAGCCCGCTTTTCCGATCAATACTCTTGGTGCAGTGGAGAAAAATACGAAAAATGTCCCCATCACGGTTCCAAAGGCGAATGTGTAAAGCCAGAACTTACCGCTCACCAAAATAGGAATAACCGAAAAACCCCCGGCAACACCCGGCATACGAGTCTCATGCCAACGAAACGCTGCGTGTAGTAACGGCAGAACCGCCACCAGAGCCAAGAACCAGAAAATCGCTCTCCAGCCGAACCCGTCCGCCAAAAAAGCGCCTAGTATCGGTGCCAGAGCAGGCACGCAAGCTAGCATTGAACTAAACAGGCTATAGATTACGGCGCTCTCTGGACGGTCAGAATATACATCGCGTACCGTTGCAAAAGTCGTGACGAGCGCTGCTGACGCGCCGAGGGCTTGGATAAGTCGGAAGGCAACGAAGACAGAAGGAGAAGTTGATGTCGCGATTCCTACTGAGGCAATAACGAAGAGAGTAGCACCACCGAGCAAGACAGGACGTCGGCCGATATGGTCAGAAAGTGGTCCAAAGAGCACCTGCCCCAATCCCAGGGCCAATAGATAAAGGCTTAAGGTGAGCTGGATAACAGACGGACTCGTCTTGAATACGTCGGGCATAGTTGGCACCACGGGAAGGTAAATGTCCATGGCCAGAGAAGCAAGTAAATCAAAAGGTGCCATCAGCAGGAGTGCTATCGGCATGGTGTATCGCCAAATTGAGTGCTTGTCAGACATAATAAAGTTTCCGTTCAAATATATGAATTGCACAAATTTGAAACACATTACGGATTTATGCACATAGCCTCAAGAAACTTTTAATATTCCTGAATAATTTCCCCGCCCCAGCTTGAGAGGTAAGAATAGCCAAACCAAAAATAGCGGAATTTAGTATCAACTTCTTATGTAGTATTTTCACCATAATTCAAGGAATTTATTTAGATAATGTACCGAAAAAACGATGAAATAAAGCAGAATGAGTTATTTAAAGGAATACGAACCTGTTTACTTCCAGATTAACGATGTTGCACTTATCATGTGAATCCACCCTGTAAATTTTTTCATTTATTATTAGAATTGGTTTGTCGGCAAGACTGTTAACGCAATTAATAAATTTACAATCCCAGCAAACCTTCGAAAAACAGATCTAAATAACGCATTTATTAGGTATAATAAAGGAATAAATATGTTATGATAAATCATTATATCAATCAGAAGTATGAGATTAAATAAATGGATTTGGAAAAATTAAGAAAATTAAGAAAATTAACTCTCAGTAGTGGATTCACGTTTAAAGAGCTTCTTATGATGCAAAGGATCTTTAAAAATCTTGACGATGATGAAAGAAGATATGTAATAAAGTATTATACAAAAAGCGATAATATTTACAACATTATAATAGTATTTGCTGAAGATGCGGGTGATCCAGTATTATTTTTCACTCTTATGTATGTAGGCTGCATAATAATGGAGATTTTCCTCCATGACGAAAATACAATATCCTATTTATCATTAGTATCGATCACCTATATCATTTCAACAATTATATGCATATGCTATAAATCTTTTTATCACAGCTATCGTTATAATTTTTTCACATGTATAAAATTAGTCATTTTCTATATTCGTTTTAAAATAAAAAACAAATCCAACCCTTGAGCTCATCAATAAAACATGATAAAAATAACTATATAATCAAATAAATCGAGTCTAAATAAATGAATCTAACTGACTTAAGAAAATTAATATTAAATAGCGGATTCACCTTAAAAGAATTGCTTAAGATAAAGAGAAATTTTCTGATTCTTCATAAAGACAACCCCTACATTTATGATAAATATAAAAGTAAAACAGATTGTTTTTGTCATTATTTATTGTTTAGAGGCGAAGAAGTAGCCATGCCAATAATATATTCAACACTTATTTGTTCATTCATAATGTTAGGAATGTTTTTCAGTGGAAAAGCATATGGAATTCCATTAATGTTTTTTGTTTACTTATTAACAACAACATCTTTTTTATTTTTATTCGGTCATTCTATTAATTTCATAACAGAATTAAAATTATCAATACTTTACTTCCGTTTTAAAATAAAAACCAAGCTAGAACTTTGAAGAAGTAGACAGCGTTAGGAAGTGCCGGAAGTGTTTTAACTACACCAAAGTAAAGCTCAACATAAGCACGTTGATTATAACTCCACCAAACGGAGGAGCCCTGTAATTTACAACCCTAACAGGTGACTGCCCAATGTTTTTCATAAGTCAATCCGTGAAGTAAAAGGAATACGATAAACGAATTTATCGTATGTGAGATCTTATTCAACAAAACCGTGGGATTTAATACTTGCCAGCAATCAATGCGGGTTATTAAATTATCCTGACAATTAAAACGGCAACACAATATTACTTTCAGCTAGCAGTCCCATATTGTTATACGTAGCGCAAGCCGCATCCACCAGATGCATAGCCAGCGCCGCGCCGCTGCCCTCTCCCAGACGCATGTCCAGATGCAGATAAGGCTCCAGTTGCAAGTGCCGCAACGCAATGATTGATCCTTTCTCTGCCGATAAATGTGAAGGTATCAGGTAATGACGAACATCAGGAGCAATACAACAAGCGGCCAATGCCGCCGCGTAAGAAGGAAAACCATCCAGAATCACCGGCAGCCCAGCCGAGGCCGCACCAAGCATTACGCCCGCCATACCCACCAAATCATAACCACCGATCTTTGCCAATACATCAATGCCATCTCTGGCATCAGGCCGATTGATTTCAATCGCCTGTTGCACAACCGCCACTTTATGATGCAAACGTTCACTTGGGAAATTAGCCCCAATACCTACAATCTGTTGTGGATCGTGGTTCGTAAAAACACTGACCACAGCCGCCGCCGGGGTGGTATTCGCCATACCCAATTCACCCACACCAAACAGTTTCACGCCATCTGCGGCTTGTTCCAGCGTCAGGTGTGCGCTTGCCAGCAACAGATCTTCCGCTTGTTGACGGCTCATGGCCGGTCCATAAGCAATATTGCCACTGCCACGCCCTGCCCTCATGTCCACCAGTCCCGGCAACGGATCACTGTCAATCCCCACGTCCACAACTTTAACCTCTGCACCCACATTCGCCGCCAGCACGCAGACACCGGTGATCCCTTTCATCATATTCTGGGCATGAATAGCCGTTGCTGATTTGGGCGATATGGTGACACCTTCGTCATAAACCCCATGATCAGCCACCATCACAATGATTTGTTTACGATCAATATGATGGCCCGATAATCCCCGCATTCCGGCAAGTTGAATCGCCAGATGTTCCAAACGCCCAAGGCTACCTGTTGGTTTAAGCAATCCATCCAATCGGGTAGCAGTACGCGCCATAACCTCGCTATCCAGCGGCACAATCGCACTAATGATCGATGAAAATGAGATTGATGAAGGTGTTTGCATGGTGTTATTCCCGCGTCTCAGGTTGCCAGCAAGCCCGGCTATTAAATGTACGCAACGTAGTAAATCCATGGTGGATTTCTACTACGCTGTATGCACCCTGTTCAAAATGAAAGTGCCACATGGCAGAAGGCGACATAGCCAGCAAACGCGCCAATAACAGGCCAAGTACACCCTGATGAGCCACCAACAACACATTATCCTGACTGTCCTGTTTCAGCTGCTGCTGCACCACATTTTCTATACGTGCAGCAAATGCAGGAAAGGTTTCACCACCGGTAGGAGATGCTTGTTGCCAGTCGGCTAACCAAACAGCCCAAGCTTCCGCGTCTTCATATTGTAAATCGTGATGGTGGCGCATTTCCCATGCGCCAAAATGCATTTCATTGAGTTGCGTATCGATACTGGCCGATAATGTGCAGTCTGCCAGAATAATCTCCGCAGTATGACGCGCCCGCCGTAACATGCTGCTTGTCGCTTGCGAAAATGTCACGGCGGATAGATAACGGGCTATTTGCCGAGCCTGATTTATCCCCGTTTCGGTGAGTTCCACATCGGTCATACCACAGAAAACACCGCTCAAATTCGCTTCCGTCTGACCATGCCGAACCAAAAATAGTCGCATCAACGTGGCTCACAATAGCGCCAGTAAAAACACCAGCTCCCCAATTTCCACTGATGCACCAAGGGTATCTCCGGTCTGTCCCCCCAGACGACGATGCAAATAAATTGCCAGTAATCCAATAACCAACAGCGTGATCACCAATGCCAACACACCAGGCACTCCAGTCAGCAGAGCAATCAATACCATCCCACTCAACAATGTTAACGCTGCCTGATGACCATTAACCCGGCCAATATAAAAATTCCCCAACCCGTTCCCTTCACGGGCACAACGTTGGCGATACATTAACAACACAATCGCACTCCTGCCCGCCACTGACGCAGCTATTAAGGTCACCAACATCGGGACGTCACGCAGAGCCAATTCGCTCACCACCAGCACTTTCGCCAGAATAAGGAAGATCAACACCAGCCCACCGTGAGTTCCCAAACGGCTGTCACGCATAATCTCCAGCATTCTTTCCCGGCTACGGGCGGAAAACACACCATCACAGGTATCCGCCAAACCATCAAGATGAAGCGCCCCGGTTAGCAATGCCAGCACTAATACGTAACTTAATGCCGCCAGCGGCACACCACACCAAGGCGCAAGCAGGGTAAAAATAACCGCAGCAAGTGTACCGACGATCAAACCGACTAATGGAAAACCGGCAATACCACGCACGTATTGATCCATTTCCACGCCCTGTGTCCAACGTGACGGAACTGGGATACGAGTCATAAATTGCAAGGTGGCAAGAAACAGACGCAGATTCATTTAATTTTTACCTCAATCCCCGAAACCATCAGAAATACCTCTCTGGCCGCCGCCGCCAGCCGCTGGTTAACTCTTCCTGCGATGTCACGGAAATGGCGCGCCAGTCTGTTTTCCGGCACGATGCCCATACCCAGTTCGTTAGTCACCAGATATATCGGTGAAGTCACGCTGGCACAAGCCACTAACAGATCGCTAATTTGCTGCTGAATCTCCACCTCCAATACAGCAAAATCCATCTGTTCAGGTGAAGTCTCTCCGACCTGATCAAATAATAGATTGGTAATCAATGTCGTAATACATTCAAGAATGACCGCTTCTCCCGGCTGGGTTTGCGTGGTAATGACCGCACCAAGATCACGATAGCCCTCCCATGTACGCCAATGGGCTGGCCGGTTTTCACGGTGCAGTCGTATACGTTCAGCCATTTCGCTGTCTGTCACCACAGCAGTCGCAATATACAACACCTGCTCACTGGCTTGTGCCGCCAGTTTCTCCGCCAGCACACTTTTACCACTGCGAGCGCCGCCGGTAATCAAAATCACGGTGCCGAACCTTGTTGATGACTTTTCATACACTGATAAATTCGTTCTATATCCAGATGTTCGCGCATGGCTTGCGCCAAAAGGTCAAACTGTGTCTGTTTGTAGTCGGTATAATCCAATGTATCTCCCTGATAAGCCATCAATCCTTTGCGCTGACGCAAAGCATTAAGCAGAGCACGAGTAAAATGAGTACTATCGAACAGGCCATGAATATAACTGCCCATCACACTACCCTCCCGATTGACCGCACCATCAAACCAACTGCCGGATTGACCGTTACGATCGGTAATACAGGCAAACGGTGTTGCATCCGCCCCCAATAACGAACTTCCCATGTGAATCTCATAACCACGGACGGGTTGTTCAATGCAATCTGATAACAATCCCGGCAACGCCACTAGACAGCTACCGTTTACCCTGGTTGTCACTTTTTCATGGGCAAACCGGGTTTCCACATCCAGCAATCCAAGACCATCCATCTGGTCAATACCTGATTCCACTCCATCGATAATTCGCTTCCCTAGCATTTGATAACCGCCACAGATACCGATAACCGGAATACCAGACTGATGTGCCGTCAACAGAGCATCCACCAATCCGTTCTGTCGCAGCCATCGCAGATCGCCCAGCGTGTTTTTGCTGCCAGGTAAGATAATCAGATCCGACGATTGCAACTCTGATGGTTGAGTCACATAGCGCAAGCGAACATCCGGTTGCATCGCCAGTGCGTTAAAGTCGGTAAAATTGGCAATATAAGGCAAACGAACCACGGCAATATCCAGCGCTTTTTCGGCTGCACCATCGTATTTACCGGTTTGCAGCGCTACGCCGTCTTCATCTTCCAGGTCAATGTTCAGCCAAGGCATCACTCCCAGCACAGGCACCCCGGTTAAGGCTTCAATCTGTTCAATACCCGGCTGGAGCAGGCTGATATCACCACGGAATTTATTGATGATCACCCCTTTGATCCGCGCTTTCTCCTCCGGTAGTAACAGTGCCAGCGTACCGTAAATGGCCGCAAATACGCCGCCACGATCGATATCCGCCACCAGCAGCACAGGCGCATCAACCATCTCCGCCATTCCCATGTTGACAATATCCCGATCACGCAAATTGATCTCCGCCGGGCTACCGGCACCTTCCAGCACCATTACGTCATATTCACTAGCCAGACTGTGAAAAACTTCACAGATTTGCTGCTGCAAACGGGGCTTGTACTGGTGATACTCCACCGCATTCATGCTACAGGCCACTTTTCCCATCAATACAACCTGAGCCTTACAATCGCTGGTGGGTTTTAGCAATATCGGGTTCATTCGTACATCAGGTTCTATACCCGCCGCTTCCGCCTGAAAAATCTGCGCCCGCCCCATCTCTTCACCGTTAGCAGTGATACCAGAATTCAGCGCCATATTCTGTGACTTAAACGGCGCACAGCGATAACCATCCTGAACAAAGATACGGCATAATCCCGCAACCAATATGCTTTTCCCAACATCGGACGCCGTACCTTGCAACATTAAAGACAGACTCATATGTCATTTCCTTAATTATTACGCTGACGTAGCAGAGCAAAAAGTTGCTCCTCAGTTTTACACAATGGTAACCCCAGTTCGCTGTGGATCTTAACCAACCAAGGTTGCACCAGTCCGGCAGCCTGCAACTGTTCATGTTGCAGAAAAACTTCGGCAGTTTCACCGGCACAAACCAATTTACCGTGGGATAGTACGTACAGATAATCACAGACGTTGTAGATTAAATCGATATCATGGCTGGAAATAATCACCCGTTTTCCTTCTGCCACAATGCGTTCGATGATAGCGATCATATGTTGTCGGCCAGAAGGGTCCAACCCGGCAGTCGGTTCATCCAACAGCAGATATTCCGCCTCCATCACCAATGCCCCCGCTATCGCGACTCGTTTTTTCTGGCCATGACTCAGATGTTGGATTGGCTTATGACGGAATTCATGAGCATCCACCAGCGCCAGTGCCCGTTCAACACGCTGCGCAATCAGCGCCTCATCAATGCCAAGATTACGTAAACTGAAAGCGATATCACTGTCAATATCGGTATAGAAAATTTGCTGTTCCGGATCCTGAAATACCGTCGTCACCCGCTGGCGCAAGGCCCGCAAATGGGCTTTACCATAGCCGATAGGCTGGTCTTGCCATAAAACCTCACCCTGTTGGGGACGCAGAATGCCGCTCAAGTTCATAAACAACGTGGATTTGCCGCAGCCATTTGCCCCTACCAAGCCAGTAACGGCATGTCGGCTAAAATCCATGGTCAAATTTTGTAAGACGGGTTCATCCTGATAACTGAAACTTAACTGTCGGGTCGCTAACATCGGGATCCTATCCTTACAGGTGAAAATTCCCCTGATAAAGTTTGATATCCAGCGAAACAATCATTTGCTGATAACGGATCATCACACGTGTAAATAGCATACTCACTAACATTGCCAGTGAACGGTAGCCACTTCCCAACGACGTGTAACCAAACCGCAGGGATTGCGCGCGATGGATCGCCGCCGCCTCATCAATAAAAATAAAGATAAAACGCCAAGTCAGCAGGATCTGTTCCGTTAATAGATCCGGGACATGACAACGTTTCAACAGTTGGATCAATTGTGGAAACGGGGTATTAAGCACAAACCAGAAGGTAGCCGCCAATGCTGCCAGGCTGCGCCACATTGTCTGATTGGCGGTTATCAGCCCTGCTTTATCAATCCCGAACCAAAACTGCCCTGCCTGAACGCCCCACCACAGGGCGTCCGGCTGACGGGAAACCGATAGCACAATGGCTATCAGTCCCACCAATAAGAATGATAACGGTACAGATAACCAAAGCAGATAGCGACGTGGCCCGATCCGTAACAGATAACAGGTCAGCGCCGCAATCACCAGCAATAGCAATGCCTGGTAGCACGGCGGGCTGATCATCGCCAGTAGCAGAAACAAGCCATAGAGCACCAGTTTTGCCATCGGATCAACCCGCCGCCAGCGGCTTTGATAACTTAGTCGATCAATTCCCAACATGCTCACTGCGCTTACTCCGGTAGTAACCCAGAATATAGAAGATCACCGCTGCTCCTAATGAGCCTTGCAAGGTGAACAGTAAACTTTCAATCTCTCCGCTGGCCGGCTCATACAGCGGCTGAAACCAGGGTTCATAGTCTGGAGCAGTGACCTGAATCAGCGCTTCTGCTTCTCCATCAGCGCCGCCATATTCGCCTCCGTGGTTAATAAAGAACGGCAGAATAACCAACGCGATTAACACCAACAGCAAGGTAATGGTCTTTTTCATGTTAATGACTCCTGACGTGGATAAGATGACGTTTAGTTAACTGATCGTAAATCAGTACGGTGAGTAAACCTTCAGCAATTGCAATCGGGATCTGAGTCAGGCAGAACACACTCATAAACTTAACGATAGAACCACTAATACCGAATTCAGGCTCTGGGAAAGCCACCCCCAACTGCACCGATGTGACAAAATAGGTCACCAGATCCGCGATCATGGCACAGAGGAACACGGCAACATCACGCCGGAAGCCGATTTTATTGGCCAAACGCCAGACCCAATAACCAACAACCGGACCAAGCACGGCCATTGACATACCATTAGCGCCAAGGGTTGTCAGACCACCATGCGCCAGTAGCAACGCCTGAAATAACAGTACAATGACCCCAAGTACTGCAACAACCGAAGGACCAAATAAGATCACCGCCAGACCTACCCCAGTCGGATGAGAGCAACTACCCGTAACTGATGGAATTTTCAATGCGGACAGCACGAAAATAAATGCCCCGCACAACGCCAGCAGCACTTTCTGGTTACTGTCATCACTGACAATCTGTCTCAATCGTACCAACCCCATAAACAGACAAGGCAAAAACAGAACCCACCAAGCCAATGCCCAAATCGGAGGCAGAAAGCCTTCCATTACGTGCATGGCAAAGGCTTGCTCCGGCACCAACATCAACAAGACTGCCATTGCCAACCCGGTCAACGAGAGTTTCTTTAGCTGTTGTTCCATAATTTACTCCTTGGTATGCCATTGTTTATTCACCAAAATGGTGGAGAAATAGGGTAGCGGCTGATCGGCAGCTACCTGATCCAGACAACGCCAGCACTGCTCACCCGGCAATGAAGCATCTGCCATCAGCAGGGCATGTTCGAATAAATTCAAGCGTGTCAACAACGCACGCACGGTAGCAAAACGGTTATAAACTTTCATCAGCACGACACAATCATGGGTTTGCAATGCCTGTTCCAACTCAGCTTCCGGCGCAGTACAGGACATGACCGCCATTGATTGCTGCTCCATGGCAAGCGGCAGTACGGCTCGCGCGGCAATAGCAGCAAAAGAAGTAATACCCGGCACAATTTCCAGCCATTCCTGCCTGCCAATGCGCGCCAGCAAAAAGACCCAGGTACTGAACAGCATTGCGTCACCCAATGTGATAAACCCAACTTGCCGCCCCTGGGCCACTTCATCTTTCAGTTGTTGCGCCACTTCATCCCATACCGCCTGTTTTTCTTCGCCGTTACTGCTCATCGGGAAATGACAGGTGCGAATTTCAGTGTGGGGTAACAGGTATTCACGCACGATCGAGAGCGCCAGACTATCTCCGCCTTTACGCCCAGCGGGGGCATAAAGCACATCAAGGCGGGCGAGTACCCGGGAAGCCCGTACGGTAATCAAATCACTGGCACCAGGACCGACGCCGATGGCATAAAGTCTTCCCTTCATCACGCCACCTCCCGCTGATCTGACTGCAACGCGGCGTCCAGGTGTTGAACAAACATTTGGCGGATCAGTGGATTCTCGCCTAATCCCTGTAACCAGGATTGCGTGCTGATCCCAACGGCTTCCAACTGAGAACGCCAGGAGTCTGGCTCGTCTGATGCCATATCGTTGATTGCATGATCGCCAGCCACCAGCATTAACGGCATCAAATGTACCTTACGCACGGCCTGCCGCCGCAAGCGGATGATGAGATGGCCGATTTCCGGGTAACTTTCCACCGCCCCCACCAATGCCGGAAAATTAAGGGAACTCATCAGGTGATCAAGGCACGCATAGACAGAAAACGCATGATGACAGGTGCCGTGGCCCATAAACACCACACGCTCATCCGCAGCCAGTGGCGGCATCTGATTTTCCAAGGCAATAAGCAGTTGTTGATAATCGGCAAAACTGTTAAGCAACGGGGTACCCACAACCAAACGTTGGAAACGCTTACTAAAGGCGCTTACTTCACTGACGATCTTCTCATATTCGTCACCGTTGATAACATGTAGGGACTGAATAGCCACATCTTGATAACCTTCATTGACCAAACGTTCCAGCGCCTGACGTGGGTTATCCACCTGTAGGCCATCACGTTTTTGCAATTTGCGGATGATCATTCCTGAAGTGAATGCACGATACAGATCACGATCAGGGTAAGCAGCCGACAATTGACGCTCACAAGCATCAATATTCTTTTGCCGAGTCTGCTGATAACTGGTACCAAAACTGATGATTAACAGTGCTTTTTTCATTTTATTGCCCTCGTTATTCCTGCCATTGGGTCAGGTGTTGGACAAACTCATCCAGCGAACTAATCTGTTCTCCTTCATTCGTCTGTAAGGTCTGTGCAGGACGGCACACAACAATACAGGGAATATTGAGTGCCAAACAGGGAGCCACTTTCTGTTGATATCCCCCCTCCGCACCGGATTCTTTCGTGATCACGACATCAGGGTGGCAAAACTCATACAACGCATGATTGAATTCAGCGGTGAATGGTCCACGCAATGCGATAATATGATCGACCCCCAACCCCAGCGCCTCACACTGAACCAGTACCTCAGCCGTCGGCAATACCCGTACCAGTAAGGTTTTTCCCGGCAGTAAGCGCTGATACAGCGCCAGTTGTTTACTGCCGGTGGTCAGCAATACCCGCAGCCCCAGAGTCCGGGCAACGTCGCAAGCGGCCTCCACACTATCGACTTTGTGCAACAACGGGTGATTCAGTAAGTCAATCTCACTGGGACGTTGATAACGGGTAAACCGCAGTGACAATTGGCGACAGGCTGCGATTACATTGTGAGTTAATGCGTCTGCATAAGGATGTGACGCATCAATTACCCAACCTACCTGATGCTGATCAAAATAATGCACCATCGCCTCGGCATCCATTCGCCCCACCATCACTTCGCCCTGAATATCACCCGCCAGTTGCCTCCCGGCATCGGTAGCAACAGAGAGACGGTAACGCGCTCCTGCCGCGTCCAGTGCCCGGCAAATCAGCCGGGCGTCACTGGTACCGCCGAAAACATGGATAGCCGGATGGCTCATAGCTCATACCCCCGTGGTGTGATCATCAGTCCATCACGGCAATAGGTAGTATGATTGCCAACGATCACCAGACTGGTCATATCCACCGGTGAAAAGTCCATCTCGCCGAAAGTAGTAATCCATTTATCCTGCTTTTTACGCCCGGCGGCTTTTACCACCCCCACCGGCGTATGCGGATCTTTCCACGGATGCATAAGTTCAAACGCTTTGGCAAGGTGTCCTTCACGACCACGGCTGCGTGGGTTATAGAAACAAACAACAAAGTCGGCCTGCGCTGCGGCAACAACACGTTTCTCAATCACCGGCCACGGTGTCAACAAATCGCTCAAGCTGATATGACAAAAATCGTGCATCAACGGTGCCCCCAGTAACGTAGCCGCGGCAATGCTGGCGGTGATCCCGGCCACCAGTTTGACCTCAAGATCACACTGTTGCTGGCAAACCAACTCCAGCACTAAACCGGCCATGCCGTAGATCCCCGCATCCCCGCTGCTGATCAACGCCACTTTACGACCGGATAACGCCAGATCAATCGCTGTCTGGCAGCGTTCAATCTCCTTACACATTCCAGTCTTAATCACTTCTTTATCCATCGTCAGATGTTTGACTAAATGGGTGTAGGTTTTATAGCCGACAATAATTTCAGCTTCGCGGATCGCCGCAATGGCATCCTGCGTCATCATAGATTCATTGCCTGGCCCAATGCCGATTACGGTTAACATAATTGTGATACCCCCAAAGTGATAGTGACGCCCTGCTGACGCAAGGTCCGGCCAACCAGTTTTCCTTCGCTCATCAACCAGGCAACAGGTTGTGAAACACTGCCAACCCCTACCGTCCGGCGGACAAAATCGGAAGCAGGAAAACGTTGCTCATGGCGACTTAACTCATTAACACTGAACAACTTAAACGGTACACGCCAACGCTGTGCAAGCTGATTCAACGCCAGCTCATCCTTCTTGATGACAACACTGCCGATAGCACGCAGAGCCATCGGATCAAAATGATTTTCTGCCATCTGCTGCTGCAATAGCTCAACCAGTGTTTGTAACGGAGTGTCCCGACGACAGCCGATCCCGGCCACAACACGTTTCGGCACCAGTTTATAAACCGGCAGAGGCAGTTCGGGCAGTGAATCGCGCAACGTGACACACACCAGCACATCCAGTTCAGGCAATGCCTCCAGATGCTCTATCGGAACAAAACCACGGGTATCAAAATGTTCACGTTCGCTAAGTAGTAATTCATCCCACCACAGCCCGACTTTCTGACCACTGACCAGCATTTGGTTTACCACTTTCACCACATGGCGAAAATCCTGCATATCCGCGTTTAACTGAGTGGCAAGCGTATCCAGCGCCGCCACCCCGTTAATATCCGTAGCGGTAGTAATCACCGGATCGGCCCCCAGCAGTTCCGCCAGATAATGAGTCAATGCATTAGCTCCCCCCACATGACCGGATAGCAAACTGATAACATGCCGACCACCTTCATCAATCACCACTACTGCCGGATCATGCATTTTGTCGTTTATCAGTGGAGCAATCATTCTTACGGTGATACCCAAAGCCGCCACCACGACCAGCGCCGAATAATGCTTAAATGCCTCGCGCAAGGTGTCGCCAAAACTGCCATTAAAAGGAATAAACCCCGGTTCCAACAGCTTTTCGCTGGTAAAACAGGTCAGAGGCAGATGCGTTCTCAACCTTTGTACCAATCTGACCCCGCCCGGTGTCAAACAGAACACCGCGATCGATTTATGCCCGGCGATATTCATGGCTAAACCCCGCATCGTAGAGCCTGGAATAGTGATATTCCTCTCCCAGGAAAGCACCAACCAGAATCAAAGCCGTCTTACGGATACCCGCTGCCCGTACCTTCTCAGCGATATCGGCCAACGTACCGCGCACGATGAGACTTTCAGCCCACGTCGCCTTGTATATCACCACGACCGGCGTTGTGACCGGGTAACCACCGGCTTGAAGACGCTCAACCACATGCCCCATCTTCTGCACAGAAAGGTAAATCGCCATTGAAGTCTGATGAGCAGCAAAGGATTCCAGCTGTTCCAACGGGGGTACCGGTGTACGTCCCTCAATACGAGTAATGATCAGACTTTGTGACACTTCCGGTACGGTGTACTCCACCCCTAACTGCGCCGCTGCCCCCAGAAAAGCACTGACGCCCGGCACCGAGACAAAACCAATACCGGCATCGGTTAAGGCTTCCCCCTGCTCGCGAATGGAGCCATATAATGAGAGATCGCCGGTTTGCAGCCGAACCACCAATTTACCCGCATGTACGCCATCCACCATCAGTGCAACAATTTGTTCCAGCGTCAGACTGGCGCTGTCATGGCACTCAGCTTCTGGCGGACAATATTCCAGTAATTCAGTGTTAATCAGTGAACCGGCATAAATCACCACCTGCGCCTGTTGCAATAAACGATAGCCTTTCAGGGTGATCAACGCCTTATCACCCGGCCCGGCCCCCACAAACCAGACTTTTCGAGGATCAAAATGTTCAGACATCGATCTGCTCCTTGTAACAAGAAATCAGATAAGTCGGATTATTCGGTTTGAAATAGTGGCCGCTGCCAAGTGATGCCAGAGTAGATGCTTGTAACTGTATGCACTCTAAATCACTTATCTGGCATGTCCGCAAATGTGCCAGCGCGTCATTCAGGTTATTCAGCAAAATGAACGTCAGCACCAGACGTCCACCGGGGTACATGTGATCCAGCGCCCAGTCGATCAGTGCCGTCAATTGGCCCCCACTACCGCCAATAAATACCGCGTCTGCCATTACATCCAACGTCAATGGGGCTTCTGCGGCTATGATCTCCACATTATGACAACCCAGCCGCTGACGATTCTCCCCGATCAACGCCAGTGCCGCCGGATTACGTTCAATAGCGGTGACCGTCAGCGCCGGGAATCGTAGCGCCGCCTCCAGCGCCACGCTGCCGGTACCCGCTCCCACATCAATCAACTGGCTGGCATGATTCAACTCCAACCGCTCCAATGCCAGTGCACGAACCGGCTCTTTGGTCATCGGTACTTTCTGTCCGCGTAAAAATTCGTCATCTCTCATAAGATCACCACCACGTTCATGTCATAGTCAGTCGCCACCGCTTCTGGCCGCAGACGGTGAATACGCTCATTAGGCAAAGAGAGGTTTTCACCAATAATCAATGTACGGCTCAGGCCACGCGCAATAATGGCCTCCGCAATTGCCCGCGGGCCGACGCGCCCATCAGTTACCATCGCTACTTTGTCGTGTTGCAAAATCCAGTCAAAATCTGGGGTACGCCCGTGACTGCTGGTCAGATAGATATCGTTCATATCCAGCGCCGCTTTGGCACACAGATACTGAATGGAACTGATACCCGGAATGATGCGCAGATCATCTGCGGTAAAATATTCAGATAACAATTTGCCGATGCCATACAACAACGGATCACCGGACGCCAATACCACAATATGACGTGTACTGTTGTTTTGTAGCCAGACCAGCAAACTGGCAAGATCGGCATCCAATATGCGGGTTTCATGGGTGATACCGCTAAATATTTCCAGATGACGCCTGCCGCCGACCAGTACCTCCGCGTCAGAGATATAGTGCTGGGCCTGTGGCGTCAGATATGCCGTATCACCGGGACCAATACCGACAACAGTGATCATCTCATCTCCTCCAAAATGTCATTCAATGGACGGCTGGTGCCGAGGATCTGATTATCAAAGGAGAACATAATGGCGTCACAGCGCGGTGGGTTAACGGCAAAACGCAACATCTCGCTCATCCGTTCACCAATTCGTTCGGCAATACGGTCATAAACCGCTTGCAAGCCATACTCCGCAATCAGTTCCATTGCGGCTTCCGTGGTATCGCAGCGATTCACCTCCAACAGAAGGGCCTGCGGTGCCCCCATCAAGGCCAGATAGGCAATCAATGTTTCTATGCGGCCATCAGCAATGTGACTGTGAGTATGAAAAATCCCTGCGGCCACCTTCACCAGTTTGCCGGGATGCCCTACCAACATGATATGGCGGAAGCCAAGCCGAACCGCTTCCTGCAACATGTAGCCGACAAAGTTACTCATCGTCACCACCAGCTGACCATCAAGCTTCAATTGCTCACGGACAAACCGCTCACCGTGATTGCCGGGAACCAAAATGACTTTCTCAGCTCCCGCTGCACGTTTCATTTCCAGCTCGATCGCCAGTGAACGTTTCCAACTCTCCTCCGACATTGGCGTGACAATACCGGTGGTGCCAATGATGGAAATACCGCCAAGTATCCCCAACTTGCCGTTGTAGGTTTTCTTTGCCCGCTCTTCACCTTCCGGTGCAAAGATCTCCACTTCCGCTCCCCGCATCGGGCCAATAGCCTCCCGCACCGCCGCCTCAATAGTCTGACGTGGTGTACGGTTAATGGCGGCACTGCCTACCGGCAACCCGACACCTTTGCGGGTAACCGTACCAACACCTTCCCCGCCGCTCAGGTGGATTTCACCGTGATCGCAGAGAGTGACACGGGCAAAAATCAGCATGTCATGAGTCGCATCCACATCGTCGCCACCATCTTTACGGATAGCGGCAGTAGCCTGTTGGCCTTCAATCAGTGGCTGTTCGACGTTAAGGCGCAATGTCACGCCGGAAGGGGTAACAATAGAAACATGGTCAATAACTTGCTGGCGCAACACCATCAATGCGGCAACCTTGGCGGCGGCAGTGGCGCAGGAACCGGTGGTATAACCTTTGCGATACTGCTTACCGTTATGCCAAATGCTGTCTAATTGCATCGTATCGCTCATTGTGCCTCCTGCAACCGGTACAGAATGGCATTGATAATCGCCGCCGCGATATTGCTCCCACCTTTGCGGCCTGCGGCTGCGATATAAGGCAATTCGCTTTGCATCAACGCCGCTTTCGATTCTGCCGCGCCGACAAATCCGACCGGTACCCCGATCACCGCCAATGGTGAAGCCCGTCTTTCCAGCAGGCGGAACAGCGCTGTCGGAGCATTACCGAACACAAATATTTTGTCGCCTTCCTCAACCAGTGCGACATCTACCGCGGCCATAGAACGGGTAATACCCTGCGCTTTCGCCATCGTTACCACACGCGGATCACTGATATAGCAACGGCACTCACAGCCCATTTGCTGTAACAACGTTTTGTTGATGCCGGATTGAGCCATTGTGGTATCGGTATACAAGATGCACCCCCGGCGCAGTGCCTCAGTAATACAGGTCAGCACATCCGGTGCAAACCACAAAATATCCAGCCAGTCAAAATCTGCGGTGGTGTGGATCACCCGTTTAATCACCGCTTCCTGCATCTCATCAACAAAACGATAATCGGGACGCTCACGGGCAATAATGTCACCAATGATTGCAAAGCTATTCTGTTCAATTTGCTGAGGTTTTTGGAGATAGTTCATATTCATTGCCCTTTTCTAAGCTATTCCGACCAACAGTAAATGCAGCAACGCAAACAACAGTAAGGCCAGTTGCGAAGCTATCATCATCAAGTGGATACTAAGCGGGATATCCGTCAGCGCGATTTCACGGCGTTCATCACCAATCCAGGGTTTATCTACCCGTTCACCAAAGTAGTCATTCGGACCACCAAGGCGGATACCCAAGGCACCCGCAACCGTCGCTTCAGGCCAGCCACAGTTGGGACTGACATGCTGATAACGATCACGCCAGCCAATACGCAGGGCCTGACGAAAATCAACCCGGATAAACCAGGCCGCCGCACTCAGCAGCAGCCAACTTAACCGCGCCGGTAACCAATTCGCCAGATCATCCATACGGGCCGAGACATATCCAATCGCGCGGTATTCCGGCGTTTTGTATCCCACCATGGAATCAAGGGTATTGACCGCTTTGTAAGCCATTGCCAACGGCGCACCACCAATCATCAGGAAAAAGAGTGGCGCAATCACACCGTCAACGCTGTTTTCCGCCACCGTCTCCACCACCGCCCGCGTGATTTGCGGCGCATCCAGTTGAGAGGTATCGCGCCCGACAATCCATGACAATTGCTGGCGGCTCTCATCCAAAGAACCCTGCTGTAACACACCATGTAGCGCCAAAGCCGCATCACTCAAACAACGGCCAGCCAACAGGGTATAAATCATCCACACTTCGGCCAACCAGCCAATCCAGGGATGAATGGAGTTCATCAACCATAAGCATCCCCAGCTCACCAGCCAGGTCAACCCAACAACGACTACCCACAACACTACCCCACCGACTTTCAATGCGCGTTCATTGTGGCAACCGCGCCGGACAGCTCGTTGTACCGATGAAATCAGATGGCCGATCCAGCGTACCGGATGAGGCCAATGTGGCGGATCACCCAGCCAACTATCGAGCAAGAAAGCAGCAAACCAGGCAGCAAGTGTCACAATAGCCCCCTCGCAGACATCAACCAGCGATCAAGCAGACCAGGACGCTGGGCAAAATGGATATGAAGATAACTGGCCAGCGTTTGCTGTACCTGATAGCCCCCCGCCCATTGCTGTATTGCCATACCGTCACGCCATTTCGTACAGTCAAAGACCGAAGGGACCGAACTGATAAAATCAGAATAATGAAACTCGTGGCCCCGTAAAACCTCGCCCGCAGCGGCCAGCAACGTGCTACAACGGGCTTGTGCCTGACAGTAACCAAAGCGCATCAGCCGCGTCCCCATACGGCTTTCTCCCGGCAAAATGCCAGCCATCTGGTGACACTTCCCTTCTCCATCGGTCAACGACCTGCCAAGGTACATCAGGCCACCGCATTCAGCATAAAGGGGAACCTGACGATAATGCGCATCCTGTAAAGCGTCTCGCATGGCACTATTGGCAGCCAATTGAGCGGCATAGATTTCCGGGTAGCCACCGCCCAGATAAATCATCTGACAATCAGGCAGACGGCGATCATGCAGTGGGCTGAAACGCTGGATACGTACCCCTGCCCGTTCCAGCATTTCCAGATTATCCGGATAATAAAAGTTAAACGCTTCATCATCCGCTAACGCCAGCGTCAGGCCGTCAGCCAATGCGGGATCAGGCAACGCTGGCACCTCACCTTCCGGTGAAGCAGGACAATCACAGAGCGCCAACAGACGATCAAGATTGATATACGCTTCAACCTGTTGAGCCAACCGCTGCCAGCGGGCATCATCGGCAACCTGTTCCTGAGCAGGAATAAGACCCAGATGGCGGGATGGCAACGACACATCTTGCATAACGGGCAAACGCCCCAGCACCGGGACACCACAATAATGTTCAATGGCACGACGGATGAGTTCGAAATGGTTTTCAGAATTGACGCGGTTAACAATAACGCCCGCAATTGTCAGAGAGGGATCAAAACGACAAAAACCCAGAACAGTCGCCGCAACAGAAGTGGATACCGCCTTACCATCTACCAGCAAAATCACCGGGCATCCCAACTGTTTCGCCATTGCAGCGCTACTGCAATAATTCGGGTTCGTACCATAACCATCATACAACCCCATCACACCTTCAATGACCGCTACGTCAGCATGGCGCATATGCTGATTATAAAGACCGTTTAAAGTTGCTGTTGGCAGCATAAACGCATCAAGATTGCGGGATGCCACACCACACACCGCGCTGTGCCAGCCGCTGTCCAGATAATCCGGCCCCACTTTAAACGGTTGGACCGCCAACCCGCGCCGAATCAACGCCCGCAAAATGCCAAGGGTAACCGTGGTCTTACCGCAGCCACTCCCCGTACCTGCAATAACAAATGCCTTCTTGCCTGACTGTTGCATAAAAAATTCCCGATATATCGACCGAGAATAGGTGTCAACAAGACGTGCCTAACGCAGCATCAGCACTGCACACATCCATTGGATGACAACCCGCTTCCCTCCGAAGGAGTTGAATGTCTCATACCTGTCAGGTCGGTCTTCTGGCTTAGCGTCATCCTTCCCCGCCACCTTCCCAGTCATTCCGACCAGTGGCATCAGCGGAGTTGTCAGCATCACAGCAGCGGGGGCTGCGGAGGATTCTCACCTCCTTCCCAACCACACCATTGAGGTGCAGTGTTAACCTGACAGCGGTTTATTTATTTTTAACGTAATCTATTTATTAAATTATTAGACGGCTAATGATATACATCCATTTCCATCACAATAACCTTATTAACCATATTGAATTAAGATGCAAATTAAATATATATTCTTCACATCAAGAAGACGGTTGGATTTATTATTTTCGACGATAAATTTATACGATTTATAACAAAAACTACCGCCGATCTGATGACAAAGATAGTAACAACACCGCAGCAGATTAATCGTTGATCATAATCAACTATCTATCCACATCATATAAACTTATGATGATGTTTGTCATAAAATAGCTTCTTACACCCTCGGTATAACCAAATCACAATGAGAGCTGCCGATGTTATTAGATACCACTGTACCCCGCATTCTTGGCGCCTGTTTTTATTACTCACCGCTGTCAGAACAAGTCCGTCCGCTAATTCCATTACTTACAGATATTGATAAATTATTTCCCTGGCCGGATAGCGGTAAAATAGAAAACCTGACGAGAAAAATCGCTGCTTTGCCGGCGGAATCCCTGCAATATGACTATTCTATCCTGTTCGAAGGGCAAGGCACTATGCCAGCGCCGCCTTGGGGATCCGTTTATCTGGACAGAGAAAACCTGCTATTAGGCGAAAGCACATTGGCTTACCGGGAATTTCTGGCGAAACAAAATATGATCATCTCCAGTAAACAACGGGAACCGGAAGATCAATTCGGCTTGATGCTGCTGGCCCTGGTTTATATTTTGGAACAAGGAGATAAACCTGCTGCGCGTACACTGCTGGAACAGCACTTACTGCCGTGGGCATATCGTTATCTGGCACTGACTGAGGAGGCCAAATTGGAAAATGATTTTTATCCCATTTTAGCCACTATGGCTATTGACTATTTGAAAACACTACAAACTGAACTGGAGTTGATTCCGGCAAAACTGGAATTGTTCCGTTAAAATTTTTATTATTCTGCAATAAATGCTCCGGATGGAAAATTAAGCAATCGCGAACAAATCTACATTCCTACGGAGCTTAAAATCAATTTAATCGACTCATCATTTGTATCATTCATAATACCCAAAAACCCTCATAGTTAGCTTTCGTTCCATTGAACGTTATAGCCCTATTGCCGTATATAAAACAGCTTAAATGATTTTTATGTTATTTATTATTGGGTAAGGAGAACAGACGCAAAATAGAATGATTTCACACGTTAAGAAAAACTGTCTATTAATTCATAAATTAGTAAACATTAAATACCCCAAATAGAGGATTTATTAAAATCCCAAAAAAGTTTAGCGGTGATTTTCACTTCATTGAACGTCGGTTTCCTTTACATGGAAATATTAAAAATGTAAACAACCTGAGGTCATAATATGAAAAAAATATTTTTAACTACTCTTATTACAGGGATTGTGTCAACAAATTGCTTCGCACAAACACTCCCTGAAGGCAAAAATGAGCATATTGCTCATCTGCAATACAACACCAGCAACGAAGCTCCGCTATTAAAATCGACAGATCCGGGTGCTGAACGATTTAAGCATGTTGGAAAATTAAGAACGAATGGCCTCTGTACCGCCACACTCATTGCCGGCTCAGAAAAACCGGATGCCAATCAACAGGCGCTTATTCTCTCCGCAGGCCATTGTCTTGACGATACCTTAGACACAAACGAAGTCATTATTGATCAACCTGCCGGTCCTGGTTGGACATTTACACCAAACTACTTTATTGACTTGATCGATAAACATCAACCTGTTGATATTGATAAAGTTTTATACGCAACCATGAAAGGCGGTGACCTGGCGGTTTTCAGATTGAAAGCAACTTATGGAGAACTGGCAAAGCGTGGAATACTGCCGGTGACATTACAAAAAGAACTTAAGCCATCAGGTCAGGCGATTGAACTTGCTCATATCCCTGTCAATGGCGTAGAGAGTGATAAACGTTATCTGCGATATTCCGACTGCCACATTCTTGGAGAAACACCGCTCCTGTATGAACATGTATGGAATTGGACGCCAAGTGTTTCTGTTGATTGTGCTGGTGTTTCTGGCGGAACCTCTGGTTCGCCGGTCATATTAAAAAATCAATCCAAGATAATTGGCGTATTAAATACCACCGTCACACCGGGTTACAGTGGTTGTGGGCTTGGCCGGCCATGTGAATTAGTCGATGATAAAGGTTACTCGCGCGAAGGTGCCAGTTACTATATGCCTGTTAATAAAATTGCACATGCATTTACCCATGATGGAAAACTGGATTTAAATAAACTTGACGATGGCAAAGGGATCACCATTAGCGCTAGCGGTTCTCTTATTACCCGGAGTACCGTTAACAGCAACGCTGCCACATGGAATTTACGACTTGGTGAGAATGGTTTTGACAAAATCCGCTATAAAAAAGGACTTGCGAGTAATACTGATTGTTCAAATCCTAAAGGATACAGCAAACCCTTCTCAGTCACTGAGCAACCGCTGGATAAACTCCTGACACCTTCGAAAGAAGGAATTTACACCATGTGCGTTATTGGACGACATACAGAAGATAAACGCTGGCAGGATACATCCAACGCGTCAGTAAAATTACGTGAAATTGATAACACTCCTCCGTCAATAAAACCCGCAATAAGATTAGTTTTTGAAGCGGATGACCGATGGGTTGTTAATCCCATATTTAATCAATGGGAAATTGTTGACTTACGTATAAAATCAGGTCCTCTGGAATCTACAAAGTGTGACGATCACACCGGATATTCTATCTATAGAAGAATACCGATTTCTCTTATGAAGAAAGATTCCCCAGTACGTTTTTGTGTATATGGATTGGATCAGGCGGGTAATAAAGGCCCAATAGATTATCTTGATTTCGGTGTTAAAAAATAAGTTTTTAAAATCGGCCAGCGTTTGCTGGCCTTTTTTGTTTTTACGAAAATACTCAATGGCATCAATTAGAACACCTCGGTTTTATTCAGATTTTATGTGATACACACCACATTAAATAATATGAATAAAGATAAATACACAGATGATATCCTTACTTAATTAAAGACATCGGCGGATTCACAAAAATAATACAAAATATAAAAATAAGAATTATACTTATAATTGTCATCACGATGTTAAAAATGCTCAATAACACTATTTAGAGAGGAAACTGTATATTACTTGAAGAAATTCTTGGACTCGTCGATACAGATATATACCGAATGAACTTCAAGATGCTTGAACTACTAGACATAAAAACATTTAAATTCAACAATATAGTTTTTTTTCAAACATGCACCTTGAAGTGTTTTGAGTATAGAAGCAAATACAGGAACAAGAGATCCAGAATAGATATAGATATAGATATAGATATAGATATAGATATATCTGGATCATGGATTAATGAACTTGGTTCTACAATGAAAATTAAGCTGAATAAAGAAACTCAGAATTTTTTAGGTGAATATTGTAGTAAGGTAAGCACAGACCAACAATCTCATAAAGGTACAATTACAGGACATTTGCTCGGAGATCTCATCGTTTTTATGGTAAGATGGGATTCAGCGGCAATAACTGCATGGGTTGGTCAAGTGAAAAAAAGATTAATCAAAACAGAAGAAGACAACGGCAAAAAAGAAGAACACAAAATCACCACTCTATGGATGATGACCAGTAAGAGTAACGGATGGACACCAATAAATGCAGGAGCAGATACCTTCGTAAAGACCCCCGCCTTCGCTTGGGGGATTTATTATTTCGTATATAGTGAAACCTGTTCTATTCTCAAAAAACTCATTTTTCGATTTCCAGCAGAATATTTGATTATTAACTACAACGTGAATATATCGGGTAGTCATATATGATCGGGGATGAGTGTCAGAAAAATTATAGTAACTTTCACTAATCTGCAATCCCATATAAGCATGAGAGAGAAATAGACAGATAAGATTTATTGGAATGATCAAGAGGTTCTGCGCATTTATCGCCAAATCATCTTTCAGAATACACCAGAAAATTGATGCTATGATAAATCATCATGCCACTCCCACCATGATTTGGAATGCTCCATAACCTACCAATATATGTGATTTATTTTGTCTATTTTTAACCCAAAAGAAGAGCATTATTTAACCGATCGCAATACTGGCCTCCATAATCGTCATTTTTGGTTATTTATTGATCCACGAATATACCCGATTTTTGCCACTTTTAGTTCCGTTTAATGCTTTAGTAAGCTGCATTGGTAAAGATTACTGTCAGTTCATG
>NZ_JBHFKZ010000041.1:0-46523 GCF_042879375.1 Photorhabdus sp. RM323S | reverse complement strand
GTGCCGACTAAGTTGTTTAACGCTTGCTGATGGGTGTTAATGTGGGTTTGGTCGCCACGGATAGATCCGTGGTCATTGATCAGTTTACCGGTGGTCAGTTCTAAGGAATCCTCAGCTATTATCCCGCCGTTTTCACCGCTGTCAGTGTTGACCAGTTCCTGCTGTTGGGTATCCAGATCCAGACTGGCTGCGGATTGTATCCGTCCACGTTGGTTGTTGACCGCTTGTGTTGTCAGGTCTGCTTTTCCCTTTGAAAGGATTTTTCCTTTGGTATTGTCGAGGTTCTGGCTGGTCAGTGTGGTTTCGCCTTGTGAATCTATCACACCAGTGGTGTTATCGATTTCACCAGCTTCCAGTGTTAGGTCACTGCCGCTGCGGATGCCGCGTTCTTCTCCGCTCTGGGCGTTAGTCAGCTTTTGGCCTTGGGTGTTGAGTGAAAGGGTGGTACCGGATTTCAACAAGCCACCAGTGTTATCAACGGTTCCAGATGTCACGCTGAGTTGCTGATCGGCTGCCACAGTTCCTTGATGATTATCGATGGCATCTGCGGTTAGAGTTAAGTTCTCTGAGCTTAGTATGCCCTGTTCGGGCTGACTGTTACGGTTGGTTATAATGCCTTTCTGCCCATCAAGGATCAGGTTTTTGCCCGCATGGATCAGGCCTGCATCATTGTTGACGCCTTGGGTGGTCAGCGTCATGTTGCCTGTACTGATTATACCCTGGCCTTTACCGCTGTTGGTGTTGGTCAGCAGTCCACCTTGTGTATCCAATGTCAGGTCACCAGCGGATTGCATTAATCCGCTGGTGTTGTCAGTTTTGTCTACGGTTAAGGTTAGGGAACCGGTTTTGCTAGCAAGTTTCCCGCGCTGGTTGTGCAATTCACCACCGGTGACGATTGTTGTTCCTGTACCAATAATTGAGCCATCTTGGTTGTCAATTTCACCGATGGTTAAGGTCAGCGTTCCTTCACTGGCCACGCCACCCACGTTACTACTTTGGGCTGTGGTCAGCTTTTTCCCGTGAGTGTTCAGCGTCATATTGCCATCAGATTTTATCTTCCCTCCGGTACTGTTAAATTCTCCACTGTAGAGTTGCAGGTTTTTCTTACTGGCTATGGTGCCGCTTTGGTTACTCAGTGCTTGCTGGTGGGTGTCAACGTTGATGCCATGACCTTGAATAAGACCAGCATCATTATTCAGTGTACCGCTGAAAATCCGTAATGAATCTTTGGCAATGATACCGCCGGTTTTGCCGCTGTCGGTACTCGTCAGGGCTTGGTTTTGGGTATCCAGTAACAGAGTGGACTCTGATTGTATTTGTCCACGGGTATTATCCAATGCCTGTGTGGTCAGCTCTGCCATCTGCTGCGATAACAGTTTGCCGTCTGTATTGTCAACGTTACCGGCGTTAAGAGAGGTTTTTCCTTTGGCAGAAATGATGCCGGCAGTGTTGTTGATATCACCTGTATGGAGTTCTAGTCCGCCGTTACTTAATAATGTGCCTTTTTGGTCATCACTGTTAGTGTTAGTCAGCTTTTGTCCGTGCGTATTTACTATCATGTCACTGCCGGATTGTAACAGACCCGCAGTGTTGTCCAGTTCACCGCTGTTTAGGGTCAGTTTTTCTTGGGCAATAACCTTCCCTGCGGTATTGATGAATTTATGTCCTTTTGTCTGGATGTCTATCTGTTGGGCGTGTAATTGTCCTTGATGGTTATTCAGATTTTCTGTTGTGATCGTCAGCTTTTTCCCTTCATTCAAAAGGGTGCCGCCACTGTTGCTTAATTTTTGGGTGTTGAGTACCAGGTCGCCTTTGCCAGTCTGATTAATTTCCCCCTGATTGTTAGATAAATCTGGTGTGGTTAAGCTGATTTCCCGTGCCACCAATTTACCGCCATCATTGTTAAACTGACCTGGTGTTTTAGCCGTAAAGCGGTCAGCAGTGACTGTGGAATTGGAGGTGCTAATCTCGTTTTGACTGGCAATGAGTTGAATGTCATTGGCAGAGGTTTGGCTGCCGCTGAGATCAATCTTTTTACTCTGTACTTCTAGGGTATTGGTTGCCAGATTTTGTCCATTGGCTTGAATTTGCTGTTTAGCGCTCAGTGTTAGCGAACCGGGCTGCGTGGCTTTCCCTTTATCATCAATACCAGCAGCCAGAATACTGCCATTGCCACTTTGTATTGTATTCGCTGTTATTGTGGTATTGCCTCGTGCTTCAATCGTGCCGCTGTTTTGCAGTTGTCCCCCAGATTTTAAGGTGACAGTGGATTGTGACAGGAGTTTGCCCTGGTTTTCTAAATCTGAGGTATTGGTTAATTTCAGAGCGCTATTGCTGTTGAATGTGCCGCTGTTCTCAATTCGTCCATCAATCGTAAGGCGTACTTCGCCAGCTGTTGTTCCGATGCTACCGGCGTTACGTACGCCCACGCCAGCCTCTGTTCCTACCAGCGTGATTTTATTGGCATACATGCCACCGAGTGCGGCTACATCCAGCGTAAATTTCGGGAGCTTACTGTCGTCAGCAGATTTTTTCTCAATGTTCTTGTGTGCTGCATCAACGATATTACGCCCGGTAGTGACTTTCAGATCCTGAGCATGTAGCTTGCCGTTGATTACCACCGAACGGGCAATAATTTCCGTGTAATTTTGTTGTGAGCTGTCCATGCCCAGATCTTCAATGCGTACTTCCCCCCGGCTGATATCAAAGCCTTTTATTCGGCCTTGTTCCATCATCGCTTGCCCGGTGGTGAGTGTTGTGCGGTGGGCGTTGATAAATCCGCAACCGTTACAGGTGATACCTGCCGGGTTGGCAATGATCACTTCGGCTTTGCGCCCGGCGACTTCAATCCAGCCATTGAGTTTGCTTGGGTCGATGCTGTTCACTTCATTCAGAATAATTTTGGCTTCTGCTTTGTTTTGTATCCGGGTCATCAACACATTAATCCCCTGAGTGCCCAGGCATTGGTTTTCGCCCTTCTGGGCTAGACGCTTCAGAGGTAACCAGTGAGGAAAATTTTCTGTTCCTTCAAGAACAACACGCGTAATGGGAAAACAGGGCGTATCGACCGGAAATTCAGAAGGTACTGTTTTTTCAGGTATAGACAGACGGATATCCGCTGGGGGTGGTGCTAATTGGGCCTCTAGGGCTTTCTGACGTTCCTGTTGATGAATAAGTTGTTGATCTGATATTTCGATGGCTTTAGCACTGGTAGTAACAATAAGAAAGCCAGTAAAAACAATAACCTTTTTTTGCATTATTCTTTAGCACCCTGCACACGTCATGTAATTTTTGGGGCGCTATTAGTCATTAATTTTACTTAATAATCAATATGTAAGACTTACTTTATCGCTATGGATAAGACGTATGTCTTTCTTTTAATTTTTAATAAAAACAATGATTTATATTTAATTGAAAAATAATGGATAATATAAAAAATGATATTAATCAATTAGTTAAATGAATAATGCAGGCATTTCTAATTCAATCCTATTTATTGATAAATATGTGATATATGTCACTAGGATTATTATTATATAATTATAGTTAAAATAACTTAATGAATTATATCTTTGGGTATTAAGCCGTGAGGAATTTTATTTTTATTATTATTGCAGGGTGCTTATTTTTCGGCAAATATGCCAAAAAATAAGCTATTACTGGTTGAGAGATGGTAGTAGATATTTTAACTTATTATTCTTCTTGCTCGTTTTTCTCGTTTGATTTGCTGTTGGCCGTCAACAAATAAGGCGATTGTTGCCAGCGGCTGGGTGTTAATTGCAACAGGTTATGTGCCAGAATAAAACCAATTGCTAAAGCCAGTAAAATCATGATTCTAAGTAGGTTAGTAGTGTTGTCCACCTGTTTGGACTCTGTCGCCAGTTTGTGAGTGTCTAGTGTCAGGCGCAGAAAACCTTTTGGTTCTTCTTTTCCTGGAATAAGAACGACTATCTGGTGGTTAAAATAGCTGCCGGCTTTTTTACCATCCAAAGATAAGCGATCCCGTACCGATACATTTTCTCCGCTATGGGCAACTTGTGTCCCATTGTTAAGATAGACACTGGCGTCAAGTATGCGGCTGTTTTTGGTCAGGTAGTGCAAATTAGCCAGTATCTGTTCATTATTAAGATCTTTGCTGCCACTCTCCATATAATCGGATAAGCTGAATGCGACTTGTTTTGCCAGGGTTTTCGCCAATTCCTCAAATTGATCCATCTGGGCCTGTTGGTGAGAACGGCTAAAATAAGAAACGCCCTGCATTAGAGATGCTAATAACGCAATACAAATCAATATAATAGCTGTTTTATGCAGTCGAAATTTTAATTTAGCTTTGGTCATGGTTATTCCTTCCAAGCGTTGGTCAACTCAATGTTGCCAGATGCAATATAGGGAGGATAGTTTGAAATGCAATTTTTTGCTGCCAGAGTCATGTGGGATTACAGGAGTAGGGATTAATGTCTAATAACCTGGCTTATCGCTATTTGCCGGAAGAGGTCCATAAGTGGCCAGGATTACCACTTTCGTTAAGTGGGGAGGAGGTTATGCCATTGGATTACCGGGCTGGTGACAGTGGCTGGTTGATATATGGCCGTGGGCTGGATAAACAACGTATCAGTAATTTTCAGCACCGGCTTGGCGCTGCTATTGTCATCGTCTCTTCATGGCGTATTGATGATTATCAGGTGGTACGTATTGCCGGAAGTTTGACTTCGCGTATTAAGAGACTGGCTGATGAGTGTCGGCTAGACGTGGTTCCTTTGGGGCAGATCCCACGGTTGCGATCACCAGGTTTGCTGGTAATGGATATGGATTCAACGGCAATTCAAATTGAATGTATTGACGAAATTGCCCGTTTGGCCGGCGTAGGTGACAAAGTAGCCGAAATTACCGAGCGGGCAATGCAAGGGGAACTGGATTTTTCTGATAGTCTGCGGGAGCGGGTTGCTCAACTTGCTGGGGCTGATGCTGACATTTTGCGGCAGGTTGCGCAAGATTTGCCGCTTATGCCGGGGCTGACCAGTTTGGTGCGTAAGTTACAATCTTTTGATTGGCATGTAGCAATCGCATCGGGGGGTTTTACCTATTTTGCCGACCATTTGCGCCAGAATTTACGTTTAGTTGCTGCGGTAGCAAACCAATTAGAAGTCAAAAACAGCAAGTTAACAGGTAAGGTTATCGGGCCAATTGTTGATGCTAAATATAAGGCTGCCACATTGATGAAGCTGGCGAAAAAATTGGATATCCCGTTGGAACAAACTGTCGCTATTGGTGATGGTGCCAATGATCTGAAAATGATTCGCAAAGCGGGGCTGGGTATTGCCTATCATGCTAAACCGAAAGTTTATGCACAGTCGAAAGTGACAATTCGTCATGCTGATCTAATGGGAGTACTGTGTGTGTTAAGTGGCGGTCTTAAACACGAAGAACGTTAATAAAATCGTTTTAGGGAGTACAGAGTGGCGAAAGCAGCAAAACGGGCGTTTGTCTGTAATGAGTGTGGGGCGGATTATCCGCGCTGGCAGGGGCAGTGTAGTGCATGTCATGCCTGGAATACCATTACTGAGGTACGTTTAGCCGCAGTATCTTCCTCTCGTAATGATAAGTTCAGTGGTTATGCGGGAGATGCTGGTGTCAGCAGGGTTCAGAAATTATCAGAGATTAGTCTGGAAGAGCTTCCCCGTTTTTCCACTGGATTTAAAGAGTTCGATCGGGTTCTTGGCGGTGGTGTTGTACCCGGCAGTGCGATTCTGATTGGCGGGAACCCCGGCGCAGGAAAAAGTACCTTATTGTTACAGACGATGTGTCAGTTGTCCGCACAGATGAAAACCTTATATGTCACTGGAGAGGAATCATTACAGCAGGTTGCGATGCGTGCGCACCGGTTGGGGCTGCCGGTTGATAATCTGAATATGCTGTCAGAAACAAGTATTGAGCAGATTTGTCTGATTGCGGAACAGGAGCAGCCAAAACTGATGGTGATTGACTCCATCCAGGTGATGCATATGGCGGATATTCAATCTTCTCCAGGGAGCGTTGCTCAGGTCAGGGAAACCGCCGCTTATCTTACCCGGTTTGCCAAAACCCGCGGTGTTGCCATTGTTATGGTAGGCCATGTAACCAAGGATGGCTCTCTGGCGGGCCCGAAAGTGTTGGAACACTGTATTGACTGTTCAGTGATGCTTGATGGTGAAGCTGATTCCCGCTTTCGTACTTTACGCAGTCATAAAAACCGTTTTGGTGCTGTCAATGAGCTTGGCGTGTTCGCCATGACAGAACAAGGATTGCGCGAAGTCAGTAACCCATCAGCAATTTTCCTTAGCCGTGGTGATGAAATTACAGCAGGCAGTTCCGTCATGGTGGTGTGGGAGGGGACTCGTCCTCTATTGGTGGAAATTCAAGCGCTGGTGGATCATTCGATGATGACCAATCCACGGCGGGTGGCTGTGGGTTTGGAGCAAAACCGGTTGGCTATTTTGTTGGCGGTTCTTCATCGTCACGGTGGCTTGCAAATGTCCGATCAGGATGTGTTTGTCAATGTGGTTGGTGGGGTTAAGGTCGCGGAAACCAGCGCGGATCTCGCTTTACTTCTCTCTTTAGTCTCCAGTTTTCGCGACCGGCCTTTGCCGCGTGATTTGGTTGTATTTGGTGAGGTGGGGCTGGCCGGTGAAATTCGTCCTGTACCTAGTGGGCAGGAACGGATATCCGAAGCGGCTAAACATGGTTTCAAACGGGCAATAGTGCCTTATGCCAATATGCCGAAAAAAGAGCTGCCAGGGATGAAAGTTTTCGGTGTGAAAAAGTTGGCAGATGCGTTATCTGTTATGGAAGATCTTGATTAAACAGGAGGAGATATGGGTCAATTTGACTACCTTAAAGAAGCGATCAAACAAACAGGTTGTACATTGCAACAAGTTGCTGATGCAAGCGCTATGACCAAAGGTTATCTCAGCCAGTTAATTAATGACAAAATCAAAAGCCCCAGTGCCCAAAAACTTGCATCTCTCCATAACTATTTAGGGGTGCAATATCCTGTGCAGCATAAAACAGTTGGGGTGATATTCGGTAAGTTCTATCCATTGCATACCGGGCATATCTATCTGATTCAACGGGCTTGTAGTCAGGTGGATGAGTTACATATCATCCTTTGCCATGATGAGCCCAGAGATAAGGCGTTGTTTATGAGCAGCTCCATGTCACAGCAACCGACGGTCAGTGATCGCCTGCGTTGGTTACTTCAAACGTTTAAGTATCAGAAAAATATTCATATTCACTCTTTTGATGAACAGGGAATTGAGCCATATCCACATGGTTGGGACGTGTGGAGTAAAGGCATGAAAGCCTTTATGTCAAAAAAAGGGATTAATCCAAGTTATATTTATTCCAGTGAAGCTCAGGATACTCCTCGTTATAAAGAGCAATTGGGAATTGAGACTATTCTTATCGATCCACTGCGTTCGTTTATGAAGATCAGTGGCCGGCATATTCGTCAGGATCCATTCCGTCATTGGGAATATATCCCTACGGAGGTAAAGCCTTTCTTTGTGCGTACTGTGGCAATTCTCGGTGGGGAATCCAGTGGTAAATCCACATTGGTTAACAAATTGGCAAATATTTTTAATACTACCAGTGCCTGGGAATATGGTCGTGATTATGTTTTTTCTCATTTGGGAGGCGATGAGATGGCGCTGCAATATTCAGACTATGACAAAATCGCATTGGGACAGGCTCAATATATTGATTTCGCAGTAAAATATGCGAATAAAGTTGCGTTTGTCGATACTGATTTCGTGACTACCCAAGCATTCTGTAAGCGGTATGAAGGACGTGAACACCCGTTTGTTCAGGCATTGATTGATGAATACCGATTTGATTTGGTCATTTTATTGGAAAACAACACACCTTGGGTTTCTGACGGTTTGCGTAGTCTTGGCAGCGAGCAAGATCGTAAAGCGTTCCAGCAATTGTTGGAAGATATGCTGAAAGACAACAACATTGGATATGTAAATGTAAATTCACCAGACTATGATCAGCGTTTTCTGCACTGTATAGAGCTAATTCAACAACTTTTAGCTGTTAATCCTAAGCAACAAGTTAGTTGAATCGTTTATAATTAGATTCATATATAATATTTTATATGATAAATTAATAAATATATTCAATGTATATCCAACCACAATTCATATTGTGGTTGGATGTTTTTATTACCTATAAGTAATAAAATATATAATAGCTATTAATATTTTTGATACTTCTATTGATTATTTATTTCTTGAATAAAAGTAAAATTAATAATTAAATACTTCCATGTTGATTTTTAAATAAAAGTTTTTATATTTGTGATTTATTTTCGAATAAGATAAGGTTGGTTTTTTTATTAAAAATTTAAGCGTTTGATGTGTTGTTGTGTTGTTGTTATATGGAAATTAAATATCAATTTTAACACGTTGTTATTATGTTAAGGTGTTTTTATATATATAAAATTATTTGTCTGATGTTATTTTTGTATTTGCACTAACAAAATAATGGCCTATTGTTAATGAGTGGTTGATAGAAGTGGGCTGTTCTTGCTTAGTAAAATTTTAATTTTAGCATACAGATAGCCATTTGAAATAGTCACTGGTAGAAATATTGATCAACTTTTAGTTGAGATATTTCTTATATGATTTCCCCTCGTTTGTGTAATCTTATAATGATGAATATCTGTATTTTTACGGATTGCTCTGGCTGCAAGTGTTACTGATAATGCCAGATTTCTTACACTATTATGCTGAGATAATGAATTTGAATCAAATTGCTACGATTGAAGCCATTGATATTTCACATGGTTTTTCTAACAGTAAAGCTAACCAGAAAATGATTTTAGACATCACTCTTTCTATTTTTCCAGGTGAATTTACGTTGGTTACTGGGGATGTCAGTTCAGGAAAAAGTACTTTACTGGCAACGATTTCTGGGTTATTGCGTCTGGATAGAGGGAAAATATTAATTGCTGACAAAGAATTGGGAAAACTGCATAACAGCGAATTAGATAGACTCCATTTGATGAATTGTGGTTTTATCTTTCAAAGAGTTAATTTATCTAATGAACTTACAGTCCTGGATAATTTGCTATTATCTCTGTCCTGTGGAATTACAACTTCTCATCAGGAAGCCATGACCAGGGCAACTAAGGCACTCAATATTGTTGGTCTGAAACACAAGAAAGATATATATCCCAATGAATTACGTGATAATGAAAAACAACGGGTAGCAATAGCCAGAGCTATTGTGAAAAGTCCCCTGTATTTGTTTGCTGACGAGCCAACCAGTTATCTTGATAATTATGACTGTCAGGTAGCTATTGATATCTTAAGTTTTATTGCTCATAACCAAAGAGGAACGGTTGTTGTGGCTTCACAGGATAATAGGCTTATTAGGCATGCGGATCGTATTATTACGTTGAAAGAAGGAAAGATTATCCATGATACTTATCTAACACATAGCATAATGAATAAAACTACGCGCTTATATGAAAATAATTGAGAGAAAAATGGCCTGTTATCAGGCCATTTCCAATATGATTATTTGCTGATTCTCTTATATTTAATGCGATGCGGTTCTAGCGCTTCGGCCCCAAGAGTCCGCTTTTTATAGTCTTCGTATTCACTAAAGTTACCTTCAAAGAAAGTCACTTTACCCTCATCCTGATAATCAATGATGTGGGTTGCGATACGGTCAAGGAACCAACGATCATGGGAAATAACCATTGCACAGCCAGGGAACTCCAATAGGGCGTTTTCCAGTGCGCGCAAGGTTTCAATATCCAGGTCGTTGGTTGGTTCGTCGAGCAGCAGCATGTTACCGCCAACTTGCAGCAGTTTAGCCAGATGTAGCCGGCCTCTTTCACCACCAGATAGTTCACCGACACGTTTACCCTGATCGACACCTTTGAAGTTGAAGCGGCCAACATAAGCGCGGCTTGGCAGCTCGAAGTTGCCGATACGCATGATATCCTGACCGCCGGAAATCTCTTCCCAGACGGTTTTCTTATCATCCATATTGTCACGGAACTGATCGACAGAAGCCAGTTTGACGGTTTCACCTAACGCAATAGTACCGGAATCGGGCTGTTCTTGGTTGGAAAGCATACGGAACAGGGTGGATTTACCTGCGCCGTTAGGCCCGATAATCCCGACAATTGCCCCTTTTGGCAGAGAGAAATTCAGATTGTCGATAAGCACCCGGTCGCCATAAGACTTGGTCAGATTTTCCACTTCCAGAACTTTGTCGCCCAGGCGTGGTCCTGGTGGGATAAACAGCTCACTGGTTTCGTTGCGTTTCTGGTATTCAACGTTGTTTAATTCTTCAAAACGGGCCAGACGTGCTTTACCTTTTGCCTGACGGCCTTTTGGATTTTGGCGAACCCATTCTAGCTCTTTCTCAATAGATTTACGGCGGGCGGCTTCTGTTGATGCTTCCTGAGCCAAACGAGCGTCTTTCTGCTCCAGCCATGAAGAGTAGTTACCTTCCCATGGAATACCTTCACCACGGTCAAGTTCCAAAATCCAGCCAGCAACGTTATCAAGGAAGTAACGGTCATGCGTAATTGCAACAACAGTACCTTCGTAATTGTGCAGGAAGCGCTCCAGCCAGGCGACGGATTCGGCGTCAAGGTGGTTTGTCGGTTCATCCAGCAGCAGCATATCTGGTTTTTCCAGCAGTAAACGGCAGATTGCTACACGGCGGCGTTCACCCCCGGACAAATGCTCAATTTTTGCATCCCACGGCGGCAGACGCAGCGCGTCAGCTGCACGCTCAAGCTGGTTATCAAGGTTATGACCATCGTGGGACTGGATAATCGCTTCCAGCTCACCTTGCTCTTTCGCCAGTTTGTCAAAATCAGCGTCAGGATCAGCATAGGCTGCGTAGACTTCATCCAGACGGGTCAGCGCGTGTTTCACTTCGCTAACCGCTTCCTCCACTGCTTCGCGGACAGTGTGCTCAAGGTTTAGTTTTGGCTCCTGTGATAGATAGCCAATTTTAATTCCCGGCTGTGGGCGGGCTTCGCCTTCGATATCTTTATCAATACCGGCCATAATCCGCAGTAAGGTTGATTTACCCGCGCCGTTAAGGCCAAGAACACCAATTTTGGCTCCCGGAAAGAAACTCAGGGAGATATTTTTTAGAATATGACGCTTCGGGGGGACAATTTTGCCGACCCGATGCATGGAGTAAACATATTGAGCCACGTTGCTATAAGCCTCGCTATCTCTGATTGTTATAATGATAATGCCTGTTTTGCGAAGTCAATCGCATGAACAGGGCGTGTGGGTATCTGATTATATCCGGTTAGGTTATTTATGTTCATCTGAACACGATTTATCACAGTTTACCCGATTTAAGTTAATAAACTCCATAACCTAATTGCCAGAATAGGATGGCTCTGGGGCTAGTTTGTTAAGACGGATCAATTTTTTGGATAAAAAACTTACCTGTTTAGTATATACGGTTAAATATTTCATCATGGAGTGAATTAATGTGGTAAGTGGCGGTGATTATATTATTATGATGTGTATACATTTGTAATATTAACCTATTCAATTTGATCTCCGGGAGGAGCGTGTGGTAATGGCTAAATGGCAACACTTTGTGATGGTTACAGGGTTGGTTTTTGTGTCTGTCGCAGCAAACGCTGATTCTCTGGACGATCAGCGGCAACGATATCAGCAAATTAAGCAAGCGTGGGATGCCAGTGATATGGCTGAGGTGGCGAGATTGATGCCAACATTGAAAGACTACCCACTTTATCCTTATCTTAAATACCGGGAGCTGACTCAGGATTTGGCGTTGGTAACACCAGAACAGATCCGTGGCTTTATTGATAGTTACCCTAATTTACCACCAGCACGCTCTTTATCATCCCGTTTTATCAATGAACTTGCACATCGTGAAGACTGGCGTGGGCTGCTCGCATTTAGCGCTACAGCACCGAAATCGATTACAAATCGTTGTAATTACTATTTTGCCAAATGGGCGACAGGTGAAGAGCAGGTTGCCTGGCAGGGAGCGAAAGACATTTGGTTGAATGGTCGCTCTTTACCTGCCAATTGCGATAAATTATTTGATGTCTGGCAGCAAGCGGGCTACTTATCGGCGGAACTGATATTACAGCGTATTAGTCTTGCATTAAAAGCGGGGAACACTTCACTGGTCAGTTACCTCGCTAAACGATTGCCGCTGGGATACAAAAGTATTCGTGATGGCCTGATTAAGTTGCAAGATGATCCTGCTACCGTATCTGTTTTTGCTGATAATACCAGGCCGACTGATTTTACCCGTGTCGCTACTTTAACGGCTTTCTCACTCCTTGCCCGTCAAGATCCGGATCAGGCAAGAGCGATCATTCCATCAATTGCCAGAGCGCAAAAGATGAATGACAGCGAGCGCCAGCGGTTAAAAGATATTGTTGCCTGGCAGTTAATGGGTGATGTGAACGATGAGCAGGAGAAGTGGCGCGATGATGTTATCCGCGATAGCCAATCTGTTTCACTGCTTGAGCGTCGTGTTCGTCTGGCGTTGGGTCATGCAGATGAGCCTGGTTTGGCTCAGTGGATCAAATTACTACCGTTAGCGAACCAGAACAGAGAGGAATGGCGTTATTGGCAGGCTAATATTTTATTGGCGCAGGGTAATAAAAGCGAAGGTGAGGCGATACTGCGTAAGTTGACAGAAGGTCGCGGTTTTTACCCAATGGTTGCTGCGCAAAGACTGAATATCCGTTATCCGCTGATGATTAATATCGCAGAAAAGCCCGATTCGGCTATTGCTTCGATGTCCGAAGTGCAGAGAGTAAGGGAACTGATATATTGGCAAATGAATAATCTTGCCCGTACAGAGTGGAGTTATTTAGTTGCCAGCCAGAATAAATCAAAACAACAGCAGTTGGCACGTTATGCTTTTAACCAAAAATGGGCAGCTCTTAGTGTACAGGCGACAATAACCGGGAAAATGTGGGACTATCTTGAAGAGCGTTTTCCGTTGGCATGGCAGCAAGAATTCAGTCGTTTCACGTCAGATAAGGGGATTTCGCAAAGTTATGCGATGGCGATAGCCCGTCAGGAAAGCGCCTGGAATCCGCAAGCCAGTTCTCCAGTCGGTGCAATGGGTTTGATGCAAGTGATGCCGGGAACGGCGGCAGATACGGTTAAACAAAATGATATTCAGGGGTATGTAAACAGTGGCCAGTTGATGGATCCGCTGACGAATATCGAAATTGGTACGGCTTATCTCGAATCGGTTTATCAGCGTTTTGGTCATAACCGGATACTTGCCAGTGCCGCTTATAATGCAGGTCCGGCCCGTGTGGATCGTTGGTTATCTGACAGTGGTGGGCAGTTGGACGCGATAGCCTTTATTGAAAGCATTCCATTTTCCGAAACGCGCAGTTATGTCAAAAATGTTTTGGCTTATGATGTTTTCTACAGTAACTTTACGGGTAAGTCATCAAAGGTGTTGACTAACGCAGAATGGCAAAGGCGATACTGATTTATGGCAAACTATGCTATGCTGACGTACTAGTTAAATAGTATGATGACTGATTAATTATGACTCCGAATCATCTGACAGACCCGGCACTTTCGCCACAAGATAATGAAGACTGGCAACGCTTCGTGACGTTACTCCAACAGGCTTTTGCGCAAGATCTGCAACATCCAGTTTTGCAATTATTATTGACGCCTGATGAGCGGGCAGCACTGGCTACAAGAGTACGGATTATCAAAGAATTGATGAGTGGACGAATGAGCCAACGTGAACTGAAAAATGAACTTGGGGTTGGAATTGCGACTATCACTCGTGGTTCTAATAGCTTAAAGTTTGCTCCAAACGATGTGAAAGCATGGTTAGAAGAGCAATTGCTGAAATAACAGCAGGCCGCTGACTGCGGCCTGGAGTGAATGCCTGTTTAACGGGCATTCAGTTCTTTATAAATTTCATGATGGACAGGCACTAAAGCGAGTATCAGGGCTTGATGGTACACACTGGTACGAGTCAGGATGCCATCAGTGAAAAAGCCAATAGCACCGCCTTTCTGTTTGATGTTATCAACACCGGTGAGGTAAGCCATTTCGTGGCCTAATTCACGGCCCTCGCGGATACCATCAAGAATTTTCTCTGGCAGCATCAGGCTGGCAGAGCGGGATTCTCCGCGAATTTGCTGATGTTCCACTACCATCCAGGCAAATGTCATATCATCTTCAATACCCGCTTCCACACCTACCCAAAAATCTGCTTCAGGGCGGACCTGCCTAGCGGCCATCACACGCTGACGGGCACCGGTACGGGTTTCTGTGTTACCAATAGGTTGTTGTGGGACACTGCTGTCTACATTGATATCTTCTATCCGGTAAGCACCTGGTCCAAAAACGTCATCAAATGCGAGACTGATGGCTTTAATTTTGGCGGGGTTGGTGGTTGCAGCAATAACGTGATACATAATAGATAAGTTATCCTTTGAACTAATATTTACGCAGTATAACGGAAAATGAAAATGTTACAGGTATATCTTGTTCGTCATGGGGAGTCTGAATGGAATGCGGCACGTCGTATCCAGGGACAATCTGACAGCCCTTTAACCGAAACAGGCGAACATCAGGCCAGATTAGTGGCGCAGAGAGTAAAATCTGAAAATATTACCCATATTATTACCAGTGACCTCGGGCGCACACGCCGTACCGCGGAAATCATTGCTAAGGTTTGCGGTTGTGAAGTGATTTTGGAGCCACGTTTGCGTGAATTGCACATGGGAGTGCTTGAGCGCAGAAATATTGACTCACTGACTTCAGAAGAAGAACGGTGGCGTAAGAAAGTCCTTGATGGTACACCCGGCGGGCGCATCCCCGAAGGCGAATCTATGGAGGAGCTCTCTGTGCGTATGAGAGCCGCGTTGGAGACTTGCCGTCATCTGCCTGGTGGTAGCCGGCCGTTACTGGTCAGTCATGGAATCGCTTTGGGATGCTTAGTTAGCACGATATTGGGATTACCCGCACATGCTGAACGTCGTCTTCGTTTGCGTAATTGCTCTCTGTCCAGGGTGGATTATCAGCACAGCCCGTGGCTGGCATCAGGCTGGATTGTGGAAACGGCAGGCGATATCACACATCTTGATATGCCCGCACTGGATGAATTACAGCGTTAGTGCTGGATAGGAATGAGATACTGAAATTCGATGATATGATTCGCTGCTTCCTTTTCCCTGTCATTGGTATTGGTGAGATAATAGCGTTCGATATCGTATCCTTTCCTGCGTGTCAAGTTTAGCATTGGCAAGCAAATACCATAGACGGTGAACAGGAAATCCTGTAAGCCATCTTTGGTGCCATAGTAACTGAATGAAACATATTCTCCAGCTGGCAATGTAACAGGTTGGCTACCTGCCACATCAAACTGCGCATATTTGGGTTCTACTGCTGTCGTGTAGAACACCGTCTGCTCATCTTCTTTTTCTGGGTTGAGAATAGCGTGGTGAAGGCCATAAAGCACAGGCGGCAACACTTCTGCATTTTGCAGATAGTATGTCCAGAAATTATGGCGCATTTCAGTACAAGAACTGGACCACTGTTCCAGCGTATAGGAACAAGTCTGTTCTATACCAACCAGCGGCTGTTCCTCCAGCGTGATATATGTTGCTTCGGGAATATGTCTCTTATCCAGCAATATGGGGGGGCAAATACCGGCGGCACACCATTCCTCACTGAGCCGATAAAGTGCCGGAGTTTTATTAAATTGTTTTTTAAATGCACGAGTGAAAGTTTGTTGGGAGTCAAACCGGTACTGTAAAGCAATATCCAGAATAGGACGGCTGGTTAAACGCAAAGCAACGGCTGCCCGCGATAACCTTCTCGCACGGATATAGGAGCCAATAGCCTGGCCGGTAACATCTTTAAACATACGTTGCAGGTGCCATTTAGAATAACCTGCTTTGGCTGCAACATTGTTGAGTGATAACGGTTGATCCAGATGATTATCTAGCCAACGTAATAAATCACGAATGATGCTGGTTTGATCCATACATCTCCTTAGTCATTAAGACCAGAAAGAATAATATAAGAGCCTATACCATTAGGCTATTCTGTTTGCTATTTGAACAATCCCTCAGGCTAAGTGAAACGAATCATTCACATATATTGTGTACGTTCTGGTTTCTGCGTGCTGTTCGTGTTCATAATTTATTGACAAGAGTAGCATTCAACAATAATTCTACTGGATATAAACACTAAGTGTAAGACAAGTCTTCTATTTACAATAGGATACTTGTTCGTATTATTATTTCACTCATTACTTTATGAAATTATATTAATGTGTAACTATTATTGTTGGTGGTATCACCATACTGTTTAGTATTACTGTAGTGAAATTTTAGGCTTAATTAATTAAGGCATGAGATTATATATGTTAAAAATCATAAAGATATTAGTAGCAACTACATTGTTGTTCGTACCTTTGACTACTCAGGCTGAAGAAATTGGCTCGGTAGACACCGTGTTTAAATTTATCGGGCCAGATCACAAAATTGTGGTGGAAGCGTTTGATGATCCAGATGTTAAAAATGTGACTTGCTACCTGAGCAGAGCAAAAACAGGCGGAATAAAAGGGGGATTGGGACTTGCGGAAGATACCGCTGATGCGGCTATTTCCTGCCAGCAGGTCGGATCCATTGAACTGACAGATAAGATTAAAAAGGGCGATAAGAAAGGTCAGATTGTTTTCCAGAAACGCACTTCACTGGTGTTTAAAAAACTTCAGGTTGTTCGTTTCTACGATGTAAACCGTAATGCATTAGTCTATCTGACTTATTCTGACAAAATGATTGATGGTTCACCGAAGAATGCGATCAGTGCTGTACCCATTATGCCGTGGAAAGTTGCGGAAAACTGAGAGGCAGGATGGGGTTCCTCATGGACATCCCATCCTGTTATTTATTTTAGCTTTATCGATGATTCACATTACGCTTCTAAATCACCGCAGAAACGATAACCTTCACCATGAATGGTGGCAATAATTTCCATCGCATCTGGATTAGATTCGAAATGTTTACGGATACGCCGGATAGTCACATCAACAGTACGGTCATGAGGTTTCAGCTCACGGCCTGTCATCTTTTTCAGTAATTCTGCGCGAGTCTGGATCTTACCCGGATTTTCACAGAAATGAAGCATGGCGCGGAACTCACTGCGTGGCAATTTGTATTGCTCACCAGCAGCGCTGATCAGAGAACGGCTATTGATATCCAATTCCCAGCCATTGAATTTGTAGCTCTCAACCTGGCGTCGCTCCTCGGTGACAGTACTCAGATTCATGGTACGGGAAAGTAGGTTGCGTGCCCGAATAGTCAATTCTCGTGGGTTAAAAGGTTTGGTGATGTAATCATCCGCACCAATTTCCAACCCAAGGATCTTGTCTACCTCATTATCACGGCCGGTCAGGAACATCAAAGCAACATTCGCTTGCTCACGCAATTCGCGGGCAAGTAACAAGCCATTTTTGCCTGGAAGATTAATATCCATAATCACCAGGTTAATGTCATTGTCTGACAGAATATGGTGCATTTCTGAACCATCAGTGGCTTCATAAACGATATACCCTTCGGCTTCGAAAATGCTTTTCAGGGTATTGCGAGTGACAATTTCGTCTTCAACAATCAAAATGTGCGGGGTTTGCATGGTTGCTACCTAGAATCGCTTAAAATAAAATCAGAATGACTCAAACTACTCTTATCTCAGGATATTTACTGGTTATTGTTTGTCATCACTGAAATTATAGCTTAAGTCAGTAATAACATTTATTGATATGTTTTACACTGAAAGTAAAAGTTGTTTTTCCTTTGTGGGCATATACCCGAAAAAACTAGCTAAACAGTGTTATGTTAGTCTATTAACAGCAATATAACAGCTTGCAATGCATTTACCATCTAAAAAAACTACCTTTTATTGACGTACATCAAAATTGATTGTAGCACGTTAATATTATTTATATTTGTTATTTTATACCTTGTACTATGTCAGGCAAATGACAAATTCCTGTTAACGCACTGAGCGTTGTTGTGTAAAAAACAATCTACAATAAACTTGTCGGCGAACAAAAATAACTGATTTTTACTAAAAGATAAAACATATTGTTAATTTTGTTAAAAATAGATTTAATAACTAAAATATTACGTTCAGTAAGATATATTTGTTGGTATTGATGACGATGAAATGAATTATTCCAATGGGAAAAATATCAAAAAAATAAGATCATTTAGATAAAATGTTTGACTTTGTGAAAGAATTCATTTAACCAGTATAGGGTCGAACTAATTAAATGACAGACAGGAACCTATGCAAGCTATCAGCCTGAAAACGACAATTATTATCACCACCGGAACCACAGGTTACGGTGCGGGCTGACGCATATATTAAAGATAGAGAGAAAAGCCCGCATCCAAATCAGATGCGGGCTTTTTTTTGGCGCGAAATCAGGAGAAAAATGTTAATGCGAGTGCTTAAATTTGGAGGAACTTCGGTCGCTAATTGCCAGCGTGTGCAGAGCGTCGCCGATATTGCAGAGAAAAAACTTTCTCAGGGAGGGGTTGCGTTAGTGCTTTCTGCCCCAGCAAAAATTACCAACCATTTAGTGGCGATGATCGAAAAAACTGTGGCGAGGCAAGATGTTATTACCCATATGCATGACGCAGAGCGGATCTTTGCTGATTTATTGCAGGGGTTAGCGCAAGCACAACCTAGTTTTGATTATGAGCGGTTAAAGATGGTGGTGGAGCAAGAATTTGCTCAATTGAAACAGGTTCTGCATGGTATTTCATTATTGGGTCAATGCCCGGACAGTATTAACGCTTCCCTGATTTGCCGTGGTGAAAAACTCTCTATCGCAATCATGGAGTCTGTATTGCAGGCACGTGGTCACAAAGTCACAGTGATTGATCCGGTAAAAAATCTGTTGGCACAAGGTCATTACCTTGAATCTACGGTAGATATTAATGAGTCTACCAAGCGTATTTCTTCTCTGAATATTCCTGATGACCATATTGTCCTGATGGCTGGATTCACTGCCGGCAATGATAAAGGGGAGTTGGTTGTTCTGGGGCGGAATGGTTCTGACTATTCAGCTGCTGTTTTGGCTGCTTGTTTGCGCGCTGAATGCTGCGAAATTTGGACGGATGTGGATGGCGTTTATACCTGTGATCCCAGAATTGTACCGGATGCACGGCTATTAAAAGGCATGTCCTATCAGGAAGCGATGGAACTCTCTTATTTCGGTGCTAAAGTACTTCATCCACGGACTATCGCCCCGATTGCTCAATTCCAGATCCCTTGTTTGATTAAAAATACAGCCAATCCAGATACGCCGGGAACACTTATTGGTGATGGGCAGAAAGATGAAAGTACGCCGGTGAAAGGGATTACCAACCTGAGTAATATGGCAATGATTAACGTATCAGGCCCTGGTATGAAGGGGATGGTTGGTATGGCCGCAAGGGTATTTGCTGTCATGTCCCGCAAAGGGATCTCTGTCGTGCTGATTACTCAGTCATCTTCAGAATACAGCATCAGCTTCTGTGTCCCTCAACGTGAATTGGAACGTGCTCGTCAGGCGTTGAGTGAGGAATTCTATTTTGAACTAAAAGATGGCGTTCTTGATCCTCTGGATGTAATGGAAAATCTGTCCATTATCTCTGTTGTTGGTGATGGTATGCGTACCTTGCGTGGCATCTCTGCCCGTTTCTTTTCCGCATTGGCTCGCGGTAATATCAATATTGTCGCCATCGCACAGGGATCTTCTGAACGTTCTATCTCCGCAGTTATCGACAATGAAATGGCAACGACAGCGGTTCGTCTGTGCCATCAGATGTTATTTAATACCGATCAAGTGATCGAGCTCTTTGTCGTTGGTGTTGGTGGTGTTGGCAGTGTTTTACTTGAGCAGATCCGTCGTCAGCAAACTTGGCTGAAGCAAAAGCACATTGATTTACGGGTATGCGGTATCGCCAATTCACGAGCTATGCTGACGGATATGAGAGGTATTTGTCTTGATAACTGGCAACAGTGTTTATCAGAGGCCAAAGAACCATTTAGTCTAAGCCGTCTGATCCGCCTGGAGAAAGAGTACCATTTGCTTAATCCGGTGATAGTAGATTGTACTTCCAGTCAGCAAATTGCTGACCAATATGCCAGTTTCCTGAGTGATGGTTTCAACGTGGTAACGCCAAATAAGAAAGCTAATACTTCGTCGATGGCTTATTATCGTCAGATCCGTAAGGCAGCAGAGAAATCTAAACGTAAATTTCTGTATGACACCAATGTGGGTGCGGGTTTGCCGGTTATTGAGAACTTACAAAACCTGCTTAACGCGGGTGATGAACTGGTGCAGTTCAATGGTATTCTTTCCGGTTCTCTCTCTTTCATTTTTGGTATGTTGGATGAAGGGATGTCATTATCTCAGGCGACTTTATTGGCGAAAGAGAAAGGCTATACCGAACCGGATCCTCGTGATGATCTCTCCGGTATGGATGTCGCCCGTAAGCTGTTGATCCTCGCCCGTGAATCAGGTTATGAACTTGAACTGGGGGATATTGATGTGGAGCCTGTGCTGCCAGCCTCTTTTGATAGTAGCGGTAGTGTGGATACTTTCCTCGAGCATTTGCCCTTTCTTGATCAAGTTTTCAGCCAGCGTGTGGCAGAAGCAAAGGAACAAGGAAAAGTGTTGCGCTATGTTGGCATGATTGAACATGGCCATTGTAGAGTGAAAATCTCCGCAGTAGATGGCAATGATCCGCTTTATAAAGTCAAAAATGGCGAAAATGCGCTAGCATTCTACACGCGTTACTACCAACCAATACCGTTGGTGCTGCGGGGTTACGGGGCAGGTAATGATGTCACTGCCGCAGGTGTTTTCGCAGATATGCTGCGTACTTTATCCTGGAAACAGGGAGTTTAATTGTGGTTAAAGTCTATGCGCCCGCATCTATCGGGAACGTCAGTGTTGGGTTTGATGTGCTGGGAGCTGCGGTCTCTCCGGTTGATGGTACTTTGTTAGGTGACTGTGTTACTGTCCGGGCTGCGGAGAGTTTTAGCCTGCGTAATGAAGGGCGGTTTGTCGGAAAGTTACCTGCGGAGCTGGAGTACAATATCGTTTATCAGTGCTGGCAGCTGTTCTGCCAGCATTTAGGTAAACAATTACCCGTGGAGATGACGCTGGAAAAGAACATGCCAATTGGTTCTGGTCTGGGTTCCAGTGCGTGTTCTGTGGTGGCGGGTTTGATGGCATTGAACGAATTTGCAAGTCGTCCGTTCAGTGAACACCAATTACTGGAAATGATGGGGCAACTGGAAGGGCGCATTTCTGGCAGCATTCACTATGATAATGTCGCTCCATGCTACCTCGGTGGTTTGCAATTGATTATGGAACAGGAGGACATTATCTGTCAGCCGGTGCCGACATTTGATGAGTGGCTATGGGTAATGGCCTATCCGGGAATCAAAGTTTCCACTGCGGAAGCCAGAGCCATTTTACCGGAAAAATATTCGAAACAGGATGTTATCGACCACGGACGTTTTCTTGCCGGTTTTATTCATGCCTGCCATACACAACAGTCAGAATTGGCAGCCAGATTGATGAAAGATGTGGTTGCTGAGCCGTATCGAACACAACTGCTCCCGGGTTTTGCCAAGGCCCGGGAGGCAGCAAAAGCGATAGGTACGTTGACCTGTGGTATTTCTGGTTCTGGCCCGACGTTATTTTCCATTTGTAATGATATGACTACCGCGAAGAAAATGGCTCAGTGGCTGCAACAGCATTATATTCAGAATGATGAAGGTTTTGTACACATTTGCCGTCTGGATCTCGCAGGCGCACGACAGATAGGGTAACGGAACGGATGAAACTGTATAACTTAAAAGACAACAGCGAGCAGGTAAGTTTTGCGCAGGCGGTAAAGCAGGGGTTAGGCAAACAGCAAGGGCTTTTCTTCCCGCAAGATCTACCCGAATTTAACCGTGAAGAAATTGATCAACTACTGAAACTGGATTTTGTTACCCGCAGCAGCCATATTCTTTCGGCATTTATTGGTGATGAGATTCCGCCAGAACAACTGGCGGCACGGGTTAAGAGCGCTTTTACTTTCCCGGCACCAGTGGCAAAAGTAGAAGATGATGTTGCAACACTGGAACTGTTCCACGGTCCGACTCTGGCATTTAAAGATTTTGGTGGTCGTTTTATGGCGCAAATACTGGCACAGATTGCAGGTGAGCAACCTGTGACTATCCTGACCGCGACTTCCGGCGATACTGGTGCAGCAGTAGCACACGCCTTTTATGGGTTGAGCAATGTACAGGTGGTGATCCTTTATCCGCAGGGAAAAATCAGCCCGCTACAGGAAAAACTATTCTGTACATTGGGCGGTAATATTCATACGGTGGCAATTGATGGTGATTTTGATGATTGCCAGGCACTGGTTAAACAGGCGTTTGATGATAATGAGTTAAAACAGGCTCTGTATCTCAATTCAGCTAACTCAATTAACATCAGCCGCTTGTTGGCGCAAATTTGCTATTACTTTGAGGCGGTTGCTCAATTACCAGAAGATAAGCGTGAACAACTGATTATCTCGGTGCCCAGTGGGAATTTTGGTGATTTGACTGCGGGTTTATTAGCGAAATCAATGGGGCTGCCGATAAAACGCTTTATTGCTGCAACTAATGTTAACGATACGGTTCCACGTTATTTGACCGATGGAAAATGGGTGCCTCATCAGACAATTGCCACGCTTTCCAATGCAATGGATGTTAGTCAGCCAAACAACTGGCCGCGTATTGAAGAGCTGTTTTGCCGTAAATCCTGGCCATTAAGTGAATTGAGCTATGGTGTAGTCAGTGATGAAGTGACTAAAAAGACGATCAAGGCATTGGCTAAATTGGGTTATATCTCTGAACCTCATGCAGCAGTTGCTTACCGTGTTCTGCGTGATCAATTGCAAGAGGATGAATACGGGCTGTTTCTCGGTACGGCTCATCCGGCGAAATTTAAAGAGAGTGTAGAGCAAATTCTGGGTGAGGAATTACCATTGCCTGAAGCGCTGGCAGAACGGGCTGATTTAGCGTTGTTGTCCCATTATTTACCCGCAAATTTTGCTGAATTGAGGACTTTCCTGATGGAAAGGACGCCTAAATAATCAAGAAGATATGGACGCCGCATAAACCATGCGGCGTTTATTATTGATAATAAAAGTCTTAATGTTGTTCCGGGCGTTTAAATACCAGCTCGTTCCCTTTGGATAACAACTCATCGAATGCGTAGCCATCCAGATTAAACTCCACCAGATGGTCAGCTTGGGTTAACTGATTTTGAATAATAAACCGGCTCATCAGCCCACGGGCTTTTTTCGCATAAAAGCTGATGATTTTATATTTACCGTTTTTTTCATCAAGGAATACGGGTTTGATGATTTTACCGGCTAATTTTTTCGTATTAACGGACTTGAAGTATTCATCGGAAGCCAGATTAACCAATATATTATCGCCTTGCTGCTCCAGGGCTTCATTGATCTTTTCAGTGATCAGATCTCCCCAGAAAGCATAGAGATCTTTACCGCATTTATTTTCCAGTTTGATCCCCATTTCTAGCCGGTAAGGTTGCATCAGATCCAAAGGACGAAGCACGCCGTAAAGACCAGACAGGATCCGCAGATGATCCTGAGCGAAATCAAAATCCCTATCGGAAAAAACTTCAGCTTGCATACCGGTATAAACATCACCTTTAAATGCCAGAATAGCCTGACGTGCATTTTCTGGGGTGAAATCAACATGCCATTCGCCAAAACGGGCTGCATTCAGACCGGCAAGTTTATCGCTGATATCCATCAGACTGGCAATTTGAGCAGGTATCAGATCTCGACAGATACTGATTAACTGCTTTGACTGATCGAGTAATTCTGGCTGGCTGTATTTTTCCGTGGCAAGCAGGCTTTCATAATCAAGGGTTTTGGCAGGTGAAATAGTAATAAGCATAACGTCATCCCGGTTGTTCAGATTGAATTACTTTAACAAAAACTCAGATGAAAAGAACAATAACAACGATAGCGGAAACTGCCGTGCATTTGATTTACACGACTTGTGTAAACAAAATGATGCCTGAAAGGAAAATATACCCTCAATTCCTTCATATATTCAGCACGTTGACGTGTTTCTTATTCCTTATCTCTACACTCCTCCTTACTGCTTGCTATATCTTCACAACATTTCATTTCTAACTTTAGATATTGAATCGAAAACGGTTGCGAGTTAATGACTGTGAGTGATCGTTTTTACCGCCTTGCAGCAAGGTCTTAGCATGTTATTATCAGTGGATGGCGCAGCAATAATGCCACAATTTCACGCATAACGATGAGATATGACAAAATGACCGATAAATTAACTTCCCTGCGTAAACTGACAACAGTAGTAGCAGATACCGGGGATATTGCGGCGATGAAACTTTATCAGCCACAAGATGCTACAACTAACCCATCTCTGATCCTTAACGCTGCACAGATCCCTGAATATCGCAAACTCATTGATGAAGCAATTGCGTGGGCGCGTGAACAGAGTGATTCCCGCGAGCAGCAGATAGTGGATGCCAGTGATAAACTGGCTGTAAATATTGGTTTGGAAATTTTGAAACTGATCCCTGGCCGCATCTCGACAGAAGTAGATGCTCGTCTGTCTTATGACACCGAAGCCAGTGTAGCTAAAGCTAAACGCTTGATAAAGCTGTATAACGAGGCAGGTATCAGCAATGATCGTATTCTGATCAAACTCGCTTCAACCTGGCAGGGCATCCGTGCGGCTGAACATCTAGAAAAACAAGGTATTAACTGTAACCTGACTCTGCTGTTCTCTTTCGCTCAGGCCCGGGCTTGCGCAGAAGCGGGGGTTTACCTGATTTCTCCATTCGTTGGCCGTATCCTTGACTGGTATAAAGCGAACAGCGATCAAAAAGAGTACGCTCCACACGAAGATCCGGGCGTAGTTTCTGTGGCGGAAATCTATCAATATTATAAAGAACATGGCTATGACACTGTTGTGATGGGCGCAAGTTTCCGTAATTCCGGTGAGATCCTGGAATTAGCGGGTTGTGACCGTTTAACTATTGCCCCTGCACTGCTGAAAGAGCTGTCTGAAACTCAGGGTGAGGTTGAATGCAAGCTGGGTTATAGCGGTGAAATTAAAGTGCGTCCAGCACCACTGAATGAAGCTCAGTTCTATTGGGAACATCATCAGGATGCAATGGCTACAGAAAAACTGGCGGATGGCATCCGTAAATTTGCTGTAGATCAGGGCAAACTTGAGAAGATGATCGCTGATCTGCTGTAATTACAGGTTATAAACTATTCTTTTTGTTTTAAAGGCGGCATAATTGGCCGCCTTTTTGCTGTTAGCTAATTATGTATTATTGAGGTTTGTATGAATGAATTGCGCATTGGCCTGGTATCCATCTCTGATCGTGCATCAAGCGGTGTTTATCAGGACAAAGGGATTCCGGCACTGGAAGAGTGGTTAAAAAGTGCTATTACAACACCTTTCAGTATAGAAACGCGTCTGATCCCTGATGAGCAAATTATCATTGAACAAACCCTGTGCGAGCTGGTGGATGAAATCGGCTGTCATCTGGTTTTGACTACCGGTGGAACCGGCCCCGCACGCCGTGATGTAACTCCTGATGCAACATTGGCTGTTGCAGATCGTGAAATGCCAGGCTATGGCGAACAGATGCGTCAGATCAGCCTGAAATTTGTTCCAACAGCAATCCTATCCCGCCAAGTTGGCGTTATCCGCAAACAAGCTCTTATTTTGAACTTACCAGGGCAACCAAAAGCAATAGCAGAAACGCTGGAAGGTTTGAAAGACGAAAATGGCAATGTTCTGGTATCCGGCATTTTTGCCAGCGTGCCATATTGTATCCAATTGCTGGATGGCCCATATGTCGAAACCGATGATAAGGTAGTTGCTGCTTTTAGACCGAAAAGAGCTAGTCGCTGAACAATGAACTAACTGTGGAAGGAATCAAAAAAATCGAGCTTTTATCTGACACTTATCGAAAGACAACTTCAACATTATAAGTCTATAATTCATTTAACATGTTGATTAGTTGTTTGGAATAAATTCCGAGGTGAAAAGATGAAACGGTCAAAAAAAGCAAAGATAATTGGTTTTATTTCTGGTTTTGCATTGGTTCTGAGTGCCATGTTTCCAATGATAACACTAGCAACGGAAACAAAGACGACGGTAGCCCAGTTAATTAATCAGCGTCTTTCTTACATGAAAGATGTGGCAGGATATAAGGCTGAAAACCATTTACCTGTTGAGGTCTTGGCTCAGGAAGATAAGGTGCTTGCCAAATCAATAAGTGAAGCCGAGTCTTTTGGATTAAGCGGAGAGTCAGTCAGGCCATTTATTATAATTCAGATGGACGCCGCGAAGGCGATTCAATATCGTTATCGGGCCGATTGGTTGTCAATTCCTGAAAATGGCTGGCAGCCAAAACCGTTAGATGATGTTCGTATTAAAATTAGCGGGTTAAGTACTGAAATTCTCCAACAGATTGCTGTTCTGCTAAAAGACGGAGAAAAGATAGACCCTTCTGACAAGGAAATGTTTATAGCAAATATTCAGCAACATAACTTAAAGGATTCGGATAAACAGCAAATTTTTGCTGCGCTTGAAAAAGTGAAATTGAAATAATAGTTGCGCCTTACTCTTTAGTAAAAATCATGGTAAACCTTCACCCAATGTGGGCGGAGATATGACGGTGGGGAATAGTCATATATTGAAGTAGAGCTATAATTAAAGGCTGTTAGTTTCAGTGCCACAACGAAGATGGAATACCCGAACGCCAGACCGATTAGTCTAATGATTACTGGCGATAACTGAGTAGATAGCCAGAATTTGCGCACTGAATCTAACATGCATTATATATTTCCCTTAAATGGAGTTAACCAGGTAAGTGTATAAATAAGCTTTCATAATAGTGATACACCCATTTTTATCATTCCGGGTTGTCGCTGTAATGAAAACGACTTCATAAACGCTTCTACACACTTAAGTAATTGCCACATTGTGCATTGAGACAACCCGCGAGATAGTGTTCTTGATTTTTCCCCAGTGTCACTACCCGTTTTTGCTGTCCCTTAAAGCACCAGTCCGTGCCGATTTTGGGGTAAGGTCAATATCCACTTCGTCTTCGTAAAAAACAGGGTTTTGCTCTGACATATTGGACAATGCCTTTGTAATTTTTGCCATTTTCTCGTCATACTCCGGGTCAAATTTTTTTAGGGTAGGCGCGACTCTTCTCCACACAATACCCCTCCGGCAAAAGTAACGATATAACGTGCTTTTTGAGAATGATAAGTTTAATAATTCATTGATTATGCAAGTAATAAGCTCAAGACTCCAGCGTGAACGCAGGTAGCCAAAATTCTGCGGGGAATACTGTAATAAGAACGACAATAAAGTAAAAAGTGGAGATAAATGCCAGACAGCGGGTCTTCCTGCCGGCAGGCTTTTTAACCCTTCCAGGCCAGATAATGTAAACCAATTTATCCCGCAATTGACTGAGGAACGTGAACAGTGAAGAGTCCTGGAGACGTAGAAACAGTACTCCCTTCATATAACATCAAGAGCGCGGTGAGGCGACGCTCATAGTCCTTATCCCGGGTTTATGGATAAATTTTTTCATCTGACGTCGTTCGTTTCGGGGTATTGGTGCTATGATTGGCATCACTCAGTCCATTTTGAGATTTGTTTTGATTTGGCGATTAATCAGATCACAAAAATCGAACTGAGTTCCCTTCAAGTGATCTACTATTTCGAAATCTTATTTATAACAATAAGTTAACAATTTTCATATAGTTAAGATCTATTAGCTAATCGTTTATTTTTTCTATGGATCTTATTACGGATATATTGAATAGTTCTTTGACTCTGTTAATAAATTTCCCGATTTAATTGTAATTAAAGATGGCGAACGAAGATTGACTTACAGATAACTTGATGCTCAGTCTGATTTAGTTGCTAAATATCTCCAAGAAAATTAATTTTATTGTCTCAGGTAAATATTGTGAGTTTTGTAAATACGTTTGTCGATGTGACGGAACAGAACTGTATCGCTCAATTTTCTTCTATTTCATTTGATGCATTTGTTTTTGAATTGTGGGCAGCGTTATCGTATGGTGCTTCAATGTGCATCGTTGATTCTGAAACACTTCTTTATAAAAACCGGTTTTATAAAACGGTAACTGAAAATAAAATCTCAATAGCGCTTATTACTACTACTTTGATTAATAATGGGATTTTAGATAACTTTATTGGTCTTACATCATTTCGGCGGCTTTATTCAAGTGATATGCCATTAGTGCTATTTAACAACTTCAAAGGTGTACTGGATGATATGATATCGGTTAATTTCTATCATGAAAACATATCGCTTAAGGCATAGTTACCACTGAATTCAGAATGAAAAGTGTACTAACTATATAAATCTAAGGACAACGCAGCTTGAGCAGTAGCGCTATAGTGCGGTTCAAAGCCGATTGAAAGCAACAACAGGCTGCCCGAATAGAGAGAATCATTTGTCATGGCAACATTAAAAATATTGACTATTCCAGATGAACGACTGAGGCAAAAGTGTGTTGAAGTTGCAAATGTTGAAGAGATCCAAGGTCTTATCGATGACATGCTTGATACCATGTATAGCACGGATAATGGAATCGGTTTGGCCGCACCGCAAGTTGGACGAAAAGAAGCGGTGGTGATCATTGACATTTCAACGAATCGAAATCAGCCTTTGATTCTGGTCAACCCAAAGATCGTTGAGAAAGAACGCAGTGTCATGGGGCAAGAAGGATGTTTGTCTGTCCCAGGATATTACGCTGATGTAGAAAGATTTGAAAAAGTGAAAGTCGAAGCGTTAAACCGGCATGGTGAGACAATCACAGTGGAGAGTGAAGATTTCCTGGCTATTGTGATGCAACATGAAATTGATCATCTTCATGGCAAGATTTTTATTGATTACTTGTCACCATTGAAAAGGCAAATGGCATTGAAAAAAATTAAAAAATATCACAATAACAGAGCATCTTAACCGAATTTAAATCCAAAATAGTCAAGGGGCAGAACTGAAACGCCGATGTCATGTGGATGACGTTCCAGCAGTTGTGGTAAAGCCCCTTGAATGGTTAGCTTATTGCAAACACAACCCCGTAGATTAGTACTACAGCCGTAGAAACAAAAAATCTGTATTTTTTCTGATGATTACAACACGGAGAAATCGTAATGATTTAATCTTTATCTATGAATATGCCGTTTGTTGAGAAAGAGAATTACGGCTGTAGTATTAGGTTGTCTCCCTTAATATATATGCTTACCACCTTCCTTTATTCCTACTATGCAACGATACCTAATAACGCCATCGGCGCGAGGACGTTTCATTATGTTATAATAGGCCATTCTTCACCTCTCATGCGTCAGTGCACCATTGTATAGATGTACTGGATGGTGTACCGGTAAATCGAAAATAACCTAAAATGTCTTAAAATGTACGAAAATAAAGAAACTGAAAAATACATAGAAAACATAGGAATACAGGAATCTCCCCATAGATTATGGCAAGGCCGCTTCTCCATTGCCCCGATGCTCGACTGGACAGATCGTCATTGCCGTTATTTTCATCGTCTGTTGACTAAGCAAACGCTGCTGTATACAGAAATGGTGACAACCGGAGCAATTATTCATGGTAAAGGCGATTATCTGGCATACAACAAAGAAGAAAACCCAGTAGCATTACAACTGGGTGGAAGTGATCCACAAGCATTAGCACATTGTGCTCAAATCGCTCAGGAACGTGGCTATAATGAAATTAACCTGAATGTAGGTTGTCCTTCGGACCGAGTGCAAAATGGTCGTTTTGGCGCTTGTCTGATGGGAGATGCCGAACTGGTAGCAGATTGTGTTAAAGCAATGCAATATGTGGTCAGTGTGCCGGTCACGGTTAAAACTCGTATTGGTATTGATGAGCAGGATAGTTACGAATTCCTGTGCGATTTTATTGATACTGTTGTGCAACGCAGTGGCTGCAATATATTTACCATTCATGCACGCAAAGCCTGGCTTTCTGGTTTAAGCCCAAAAGAAAACCGTGAGATCCCACCATTGGATTATCTGCGGGTTTATCAACTGAAAAAAGATTTTCCTCAACTGACGATTGCTATCAATGGCGGTATAAAATCACTGGAAGAAGCAAAACAGCATCTGCAACATGTGGATGGGGTTATGGTCGGGCGTGAGGCGTACCAGAATCCGTCTATTCTGGCACATGTCGATCATGAATTATTTGATTCTTCGCTTCCGGTAGTCAATTCCGTTGAAGTCGTCAGAGCGCTCTATCCTTATATAGATCAAGAGCTTTCAAAAGGGACATATCTGGGGCACATCACCCGCCATATTTTAGGCATTTTTCAGGGGATTCCGGGCGCACGTCAGTGGCGTCGTCATCTGAGTGAAAATGCTCATAAACCGGGTGCAGATATTTCCGTTGTGGAACAGGCGTTGGCAATGGTTACTGAGCGGATGTAATACCCGCTCGTTTTACCGTTAAGGGATCAGTAAACTTGATCCTTGAGTAGCTCGACTTTCCAACGTTTGGTGCGCTCTTATTGCTTCACTTAGTGGGAATTTCTGGCTTTCTGGGACATCTACATTAATTTTGCCGCTAGTAATCAGATCGAATAGCTCTTTACTGGCCTGATCTAACTCTTCGCGGGTCGAAATATAGCCGGCGATAGAAGGGCGGGTAACAAACAGTGAGCCTTTCTGATTTAAAATCCCCAAATCAACACCCGTAACTGGCCCAGATGCATTACCAAAACTAACCATCAAACCGTGGCGTTTCAGGCAATCCAGTGAGTTTATCCAGGTGGATTTACCTACGGAGTCATAAACTACCCCCACTTTTTCGCCGTTGGTTATTTCATAAACTCGCTCAACAATATTTTCACGATTATAGTTAATAACTTGCCATGCACCAGCATCTTTAGCGCGTTGTGCTTTCTCATCAGAGCCAACCGTTCCGATAAGTTTTGCACCCAAAGCTTTTGCCCATTGGCAAGCAATCAGTCCAACGCCACCAGCGGCGGCATGAAACAAAAAGGGTTCGCCTGGTTGAATCTTGTAGGTACGGCGCAGAAGATAGTAAACCGTCAACCCTTTCAAAAAAGAAGCGGCAGCTTGCTCGAAAGAGATGGAATCCGGCAGAACAGCAATTTTACTTTCCGGGACATTATGCACTTCACTGTAAGCGCCCAAAGTTGATTGCGCATAAACCACACGGTCACCCACTTTTATGGAGGTTACAGCGGAACCCACTTTGCTAACTACACCTGCGGCCTCCGTACCCAAGCCGCTTGGCAGGTGTGCCGGTGGATATAGCCCGCTACGGATATAAGTATCAATATAGTTGATCCCAATGGCTCTGTTTTCTACTTGTACTTCATCTTTAGCAAGTGCTGCGGGTATGAATTCACAATATTTCAGGACTTCAGGGCCGCCAGTTGCGGAGAATTCGATATGCGTTGCCATGACTCAACCTCGTAAATGTAGGAATGAATGTTTGCACGTAGTAGTTGAACTGATTGTAAACGGGCTTTAATGTGTCAGGAATAATTACAAACTATATGTAATTACTCAAGGCACTTCATAGCGTATACTCGTGCGTCGTTACAGGTTTATCAGTAGATTATTGCGGGATTCATGGCGGGAAAAAAATCAACTCACAACAAAATGGCTGAACCAAAAGATCGCCAAATGGAAGGCCTGAAACTTCCTCCACACTCTTTGGAAGCAGAGCAATCCGTGTTAGGTGGTTTAATGCTGGACAACGAGCGTTGGGACAATGTTTCCGAACGAGTCACCAGCAATGATTTTTTCAGCCGTCCACACCGACGTATTTTTTCTGAAATGCAACGATTGCTGGAGATGGGTAATCCCATCGACCTGATTACGTTATCTGAATCTCTTGAGCAGAGTGGAGATCTGAGCAATGTAGGCGGTTTTGCTTATCTGGCCGAATTATCCAAAAATACGCCAAGTGCGGCTAACATTAATGCTTATGCGGATATTGTCCGCGAACGTGCCGTTGTCCGCGATATGATCGCCGTAGCAAATGAAATTGCGGATGCGGGTTACGATCCTCAGGGAAGGAGCAGCGAAGAATTATTGGATCTTGCTGAATCGCGGGTATTCCAGATCGCAGAAAACCGTGCCAGCAAAGATGAAGGGCCGAAAGGAATAGAACGGATCCTTGAGGAAACCGTCGAGCGTATTGAGCAACTCTATCAGCGTCCTCATGATGGCGTAACCGGTGTTTCTACCGGTTATCAGGATCTGGATAAGAAAACCGCAGGGTTACAAAAATCAGATCTGATCATCGTAGCCGCTCGTCCTTCTATGGGTAAAACCACTTTCGCCATGAACCTGTGTGAAAACGCCGCCATGATGCAGGACAAACCTGTTCTGATCTTCAGTCTTGAGATGCCTGGCAACCAGATCATGATGCGTATGCTGGCATCTCTTTCACGGGTGGATCAAACCCGTATCCGTACAGGTCAACTTGATGATGAGGATTGGGCGCGGATCTCCAGTACGATGGGGATATTACTGGAAAAACGCAATATGTATATTGATGACTCTTCCGGCCTGACGCCAACCGAAGTGCGTTCCCGTGCCCGGCGGGTTTTCCGTGAAAATGGCGGATTGAGCCTCATTATGATCGACTACCTGCAATTAATGCGGGTTCCATCTTTATCCGATAACCGTACATTGGAAATTGCAGAAATTTCCCGTTCACTCAAAGCGTTGGCTAAAGAACTTCAGGTGCCGGTAGTTGCACTTTCTCAGCTCAACCGTAGCCTTGAACAGCGGGCAGATAAGCGCCCGGTTAACTCTGATTTACGTGAATCCGGCTCTATTGAGCAGGATGCCGACCTGATTATGTTTATCTATCGTGACGAGGTTTACCATGAGAGCAGCGACATGAAAGGTGTGGCTGAAATCATTCTTGGTAAGCAGCGTAACGGTCCAATCGGTACAGTTCGCTTGACGTTTAATGGTCAATGGTCGCGGTTCGATAACTATGCCGGGCCAAGTTATGACGACGAATAAGTATTAACTACCAAAGAATCAATAAATTTAAGGAATAGAATGAAAGCGGCAACCGCAGTTATTGACCGCCGCGCTCTGCGACATAACCTGCAACGGGTAAGGGCGCTCGCCCCTAAAAGCAATCTGATTGCAGTTGTGAAAGCAAACGCTTATGGCCACGGTTTACTGGAGACAGCACATACGCTGGACGCCGCCGATTGTTTCGGTGTAGCGCGAATTGGTGAAGCATTGACGTTGCGTCATGGTGGTATCGTCAAACCGATTCTGTTATTGGAAGGATGCTTTGGTGCGGCTGACCTACCAATACTGGTTGCTAACCATATTGAAACTGTGGTTCACAGCATTGAACAGTTGGAAGCACTGGAACAGGCTAAGTTATCTCATCCGGTAAAAGTATGGATGAAACTGGATAGCGGGATGCATCGCTTAGGTGTACGGCCGGAAGATGCCGAGGAATTTTATCAACGGTTAAGTTGTTGCCAAAACGTACAGCAGCCCGTCAATATTGTCAGCCATTTTGGCAGAGCTGATGAACCAACTGTAGACACAACTTGCCAGCAGATAGCCTGTTTTCAGGCTTTCTGTGCTGACAAACCGGGGGAAAAATCTATTGATGCATCGGGAGGCATCCTGTTGTGGCCGGAAGTCCATCAGGATTGGGTGCGTCCTGGGCTGATAATGTATGGTGTATCGCCATTGTCTGATAAAACGGCCGTGGATTTTAACCTGATCCCAGCGATGACCTTAAAGTCGAGCTTAATTGCCGTTCGTAAGCATAAAGCTGGCGAATCGGTTGGTTATGGTGGAACCTGGGTCAGTGAACGTGATACTTGTCTTGGCGTTGTGGCTATCGGTTATGGTGATGGCTATCCGCGCAGCGCTCCCTCAGGAACGCCAATATTTGTTAATGGCCGTGAAGTGCCGATTGTTGGTCGTGTTTCGATGGATATGATATCTATTGATTTGGGGCCGGATGCGACAGATAAAGTGGGTGATGAAGTGGTGCTCTGGGGAGATGTGCTACCAGTGGAACGGATCGCTGAATGCACTGGTATCATTACTTATGAGCTGGTAACCAAACTCACTTCCAGAGTGGTAATGGAATACCTGGACGAATAATGTTGTAGGTTATATTGTTTATTAAATAACTAACTGATAAGGAGTAGAGCCTGATGTTCCAGAATGTTGATGCTTATGCTGGTGATCCTATTCTTTCGCTGGCTGAAGAATTTAAAAAAGATCCTCGTGCGGAAAAAATTAATCTGAGCATTGGGCTGTATTACGATGAACAGGGTGTGACTCCGCAATTGCAGGCGGTGGCTACCGCCGAAGAACAACTTAGAGCATTGTCACAGACTGCTTCTCTTTACCTGCCAATGGAGGGATTGGAATCCTATCGTCTTGCAGTTCAGGAACTGTTATTTGGTAAAGATCATCCGGTGTTGAAACAGCGGATAGTGGCAACGATTCAATCATTAGGCGGTTCTGGCGCCCTTAAAATTGGTGCTGATTTTTTGCATCGCTATTTCCCTGATTCAGAAGTGTGGTGCAGTGATCCAACTTGGGAAAACCACGCAGCTATTTTTGCGGGGGCTGGTATTAAGGTGAACTATTACCCTTATTTTGATACACAAACTAAAGGGGTAAAATTCAATGAAATGCTGGAAACATTCAGGAAATTACCGGCAAAAAGCATTATTGTGATGCACCCTTGCTGCCATAACCCAACAGGATCAGATCTGACTTATGATCAATGGGATCAGGTTGTTCAGATTGTTAAAGAGAGGGAATTACTGCCATTCCTTGATCTTGCTTATCAGGGGCTTGCAGATGGTATAGAAAAAGATGCTTATGCCATTCGTGCTATGGCGACAGCCGGTTTGCCTTGTTTGGTGAGCAACTCTTTCTCCAAGATATTTTCTATGTATGGTGAGCGAGTAGGTGGCTTATCTGTCATTTGTGATGATGAACAGACCAAAGAGCGGGTCTTGGGGCAGTTAAAAGCGGGTGTGCGTCGCGTCTACTCTAGCCCACCGAATTTTGGTGCACAGGTTGTGGCGAAAGTACTGACTGATCCTGCTTTGAAGACACAATGGTTGACAGAAGTTGAACATATGCGCTTGCGTATTTTGGAAATGCGCACGATGCTGGTGGATGCTCTGAAAACTGCATTACCAGAGAAAAACTTTGAATATTTTCTGAAACAAAGAGGGATGTTCAGCTATACCGGTTTTAGCCAGAAACAGGTGGATCGCTTGCGCCAAGAATCTGCTGTTTATTTGGTCGGTAATGGCCGAGTCTGTATGGCGGGTGTCAACCATCATAATGTTGAACGTATTGCGGAAACATTTGCGGCGGTAAATAAGTAATAAATTTTAATGTAAATGATCTGTTATTGATGATAATAATTGGCAGGTTCGTAAAATAGCAGTAGATCCCTCTTTAGAAGCGCACTATGTATGTTGCGCTTTTTCCTTTCTCTGACTTTAATTATTTTATTGATTTTTAATGTTTTTATTATAGTGTTTTTTCGGCCTGCAATTATTAGTCAAACTAGTAACCAGTATCACCAATCTTAAATGGTGTTTATTATTACATAAATAATGATAATCATTATTACTTGAGATAAATCTGTTTTTATTCTACTTTTCTGTCTGCATATACAGTAATTCTGTGTGCTTTTTATTTGATGAAAGAGGAGAAAGAGATGAATGAGGGAGATAAAAAGGGCCATGATCGTGATATGCAGACGATAGAGAGCGTAGGCAGTAAAGGAGGAGATGGAGAGGCTCTAGCCAATCATGACACAATGACTGTGACATCAGGTCGCAAGTCTGATCGAGGATGGGGAGGTGGCAGTGGAAACTCAGGAGATCATGAACGGATTGACCGCACAGGAAAAAAAGATGGGGGAGTAAATTTATCCTTGTTTCCAGAGGCGCAGGCATCAGCAGCTATTGGTGCTCAACCGATGAACATTTCTGTCATTGATGGACTGTGGGGATTTACATTATTTCGAAAACAGATAGCCAGTGCTGTAAGTTCGACATTAACCCGATTGGGCAGTGTTGCATTAGACGCCGCACCTTATGTGGGACGTTTTGCTGGTGTGGCAGTAGGAGCTATGTGGCCTCGTGACTTGGGAATACCTGAAGATGAAAAGTTTAAAGCAGAACGGCAGAGGATGATTATTCAGGCAATACAAGCCAGTCAGGTCACAAAAACGCCTGTGTCCCAGTTAGCCACAATGTCCAGCGTGGTTACTGATATTCAAGTACAGGATGTCATTGAGAAAGATAAACAGACATTGGCAATTGTTAGAACACCAGCTAAAACTGTGAGTGTTCCTGTGGTTAAAGCGGTAAAAACTAAACGGCAGAATGTCTTCACCGCAAAAGTGGTTCCGAGTATGCCTCCAGTGCATATCAGAATAAGTGATCCCCCAAGAAAAAATATATTTAGTAAAAAAGAGGTAACACCAGTAGCTGATGTGCCGGTTAAACCATATACACCAGCACCGGTTAAAAATACAGTGGATGCTATCGTCTATTTTCCTGCTGGGTCAAATGCCGAGCCGGTGTATGTTTCAGTGACGACAGTATTGAGTGCGGAGGAAGCTAAAAAGCAGGCGGCAGAGGCGAAGCGGCAACAGGAAGCGTGGAAGAAAGCACATCCTGTTGAAGCAGCGGAACGGCAGCTTTATGAAGCAGACCAAGTATTCAAACCGCTTGATAAAATTTATCAGGAAAAGCAGAAAGCGTTAAATCAGGCAAAAAGTACACCAGAAGGAAAAGCACTAGCAGATCCTATAAAGAGTCCACTTGTTTTTACAAAGGATATTGAGCTAAATGGGAAGAAACTTAAAGTAGAGATAAAAACGGATAGTAAAAAAGGCTTGGATATTCTTTTAAAAGAAGGCGTAAAAGCATACATGCTTGCTATGACGCGTTCAGATTTTAAGAAATTGCAGGGTATAAAAGATCCCAAAGAAGCTCAATTGCAATCAATTGCAGCACTTTTAAAAGCAGTACACTTTGAACGTTTTGGTCGTCGGTTGTTAAATGCTCATAAGATAATAAATCCAGCGCAAAATGAATTTAACATTGCAATGGAAAACCGTAAAAAAGCGGAACAGGCAAAAGTTGAAGCAGAAAAGAATCGGGATAAGGTAAAAGAAGAAAACAGGAAAAAACGTAAAGGTGTTAAAGAGGCCGGTCATGATTATTATCCAGCTCCAAAGACTGAAGAAATTAAGGGGCTAGGTGAATTAAAAAGAGGTCCCCAAAAAACACCAAAACAGAATGGAGGTGGAAAACGTAAACGATGGATTGGTGAAAAAGGCCGTAAAATTTATGAGTGGGATTCTCGGCATGGTGAACTTGAGGGTTACAGGGCTAGTGATGGCCAACATATAGGTGTTTTTGATCATGAAACAGGTAAGCAATTAGCAGCGGCTGATCCAGAACGTAGTATTAAAAAATTTTTATGAGGTAAGTTATGGGATTAAAATTAAACATTGCATGGTTTGATAGAAAAACGGAAGAGTTTATTGGTGAGGAATATTCTGGAGATCTGGGCGATGATGGTTCAGTAATAGAAAAATTAGGGCTTCCTATTGAAGATAATATTAATAATGGTGGGTTCGATGTAAAAAAAGAGTGGGTACCAACACTTGAATCATATTTTAAAAATAAAATTGAAACAGATAAATATTGGTATCAGGTATCTTTTGACTACCGAGATAAATGGTAATGAGGCCGTAATTTAAATTTAGTTATTCACTTAAACCTCGCTGCGGCGAGGTTTAAGGTTATTCTATCGTGATGTTTAAATGGCAATAAGTTCCAGATGCTTGCCTAAGGCATTTAACGCATTCGCTATAGTGTCAATTTTAGTACTATGACCTAATGACACTATACGTTGGATTTCTTGCGGTCGGGTGCCTAGTAACCGTGCAAGCTCCGCATTGCTTGTTCTTGTTTGAAGCATCGTATTCAACAGCAAAACTTTAGCCGCTATACTAGCCGGTACTTCGACAAAAGCTTCTCCTTCAAGCGACGGTGCTGGTATTTTGCGCCGGTCTTCAAAGTAGAAATCAAATGCAGTAACCAGAGCATCCCGCGCCATAGCTAACGCTTCTTCTCTGGTATCTCCACCTGTTAAGGCTTCAGGGATATCTGGGAACATCACAGCCCAACCTGTTTCGTCATGTTCGAATTTTACTGGGTATCGCATATTTTTACTCAGTGAAGTTATGCGAGTAACCAGCCCCTTAGGGCCTGTTTGTTATTTGATGCCTAGCTGTTTTAATATTGCTTTCCTTAGTGGTTCTGGAATTTCTTTACTAGGGTGCCTTGGCATCGTGGTTTGCTTACCATTCAAGAAAACTTTCAGATGATTAATCCCATCTTTAAATTCTGCTCCTTGAGCTTTAAGCCACCGGCGAAACTCGCTTTGCTTCACTGCCTCCTCCGTTTGTTTAACTTGAAAACAAATATAAACATTTTTGTTTATAGACGCAAGGGTTTTATAAACATTTTTGTTTATAGGTGTAATAGAGTTATACGTATTTTTATTTTTTCTTTAATAGGATGAAGTTTAACGTGGGAATTGTTCTAGTCGCAGAGTGTATAGCCTGTTCGCGGATAATTCCGGCTATGGAATACATTTTTTAATGTGAAACAAATCAAATTTTCATGAAACGTATTTCAAATGGAAAAAAATGATCCTGACTATTTTAAGGTATACCCAAACATTTGTTAGGTTTAGATAAGATTTTGCTTATTACTTTGTTTTATTAAATCTATTTCCAGAGTGAGAGGCTAATTTATTATCAATGTACTGGGATAAATTTTTTTCAGTGGCGTTTAACTTGATGGCGATCACATAAAACAGGGTTAAAACTCGGCAATCCATTCTTACGATCGTTCTCCCAACTTCATCATAAAGATAAAAAATTCCTCTTTACTGTTTTACATTTCGCACATAAAAAAACGTGTGTTTAAAAACAAACAAGTGACCAAAAATGACGAATCGGGAAAAACAAATATTGCACCTTCTGAGACGAGATCCATTGATCCCACAGCAAGAAATTGCCGATATTTTAGGTATAAGTCGCTCTGGTGTCGCTGGTCATATTATGAATTTAATGAATAAGGGATATATAAAGGGGAAAGGTTATATTTTATCTGATCACAATTATGTGGTGACTATTGGCTCTATTAATATGGACATTTGTGGTTATGCATCTGCTAAATTAATCTATGAAGATTCTAACCCAGGAAAAGTGAAATGCACACCTGGTGGTGTAGGCAGAAACATTGCCCAAAATATCGCGCTATTGGGTAAAGAATGTCATCTTATTTCTGTTGTTGGCGATGATTTCTATGGTGGTACTTTATTGGATCAGGCCAGATGCGCAGGTGTTAATGTCGACTATTGCTATAAGCTTTATGGTGAAAATACCTCGACATATATCTCTTTATTAGATGACGGTGGTGAGATGTTGGTTGCCATCAACGACATGCATATTTTGGAAAAACTGACGCCATTGTTGTTAGCAAGTCATTATGATCTTATTCAGCACGCCAGCGTACTGGTTATTGATTGCAATTTATCTGAAGAAGCTTTGGTTTGGTTGTTAACTAATGCCGGAACAGTACCGGTATTTGTGGATACAGTATCCGCATTTAAAGCACCTAAGATTAAAAACTGGCTTTCCTATATCCACACTTTAAAACCTAATTGTCTGGAGGCGGAAGCACTGAGTGGAATGAAAATCAACCAACCTACCGATGTTCCGGCAGTGGCGCGGTGGTTTCACGATCAAGGTGTACAGAGGTTGGTACTGAGCATGGGCGTAGAAGGGGTCTACTTTAGTGAAAATAATGGTGTGGAGGGGTGGTCACTTCCCATCAGTATTAAGATTGTCAATGTAACAGGTGCCGGCGATGCCATGATGGCCGGACTGGTGAACTGTTGGCTGGAAGATATGACGCTGGCAGAAAGTGTTCGTTTTGCTCAAGGGTGTTCCGCTCTTACATTATCTTGTGAATTTACCAATAATCCAAACCTGTCAAATGGCAGCGTCCGAAAACTATTGGAATTACGATCATGAAAAATCACGCTATTGGAAATGAATATCTGGATGTTTCCCCGGAAGTTGCAGAAGCTTTAGCAGATAACCAACCCGTTGTAGCGTTGGAATCTACGATTATTGCTCAAGGGATGCCTTATCCGCAAAATGTAGAAATTGCGTTACAGGTTGAGCAAAAAATCAGGGAAAATGGCGCTATTCCTGCAACGATAGCTGTTATCAATGGGCACATGAAAGCCGGTTTGTCCCATGAAGAAATAGAACTTTTGGGCAGTGAAGGCTATAAGGTGACTAAAGTCAGCCGCCGTGATTTACCCTTTGTGGTCGCTGCCGGAAAAAATGGTGCGACCACCGTTGCCTCTACCATGATTATTGCAGAAATGGTGGGGATTAAAATTTTCGCTACCGGTGGCATTGGTGGTGTGCATCGTGGAGCAGAACATACTTTTGATATTTCAGCCGATTTGCAGGAGTTGGCGAAAACCAGTGTTGCGGTAGTCTGTGCGGGTGCTAAATCCATTCTGGACCTTGGTCTGACAACAGAATACCTTGAGACTCACGGTGTACCATTAATTGGCTATCAGACCCACTCTTTACCGGCATTTTTCTGCCGTACCAGTCCATTTTCTGTCAATATTCGCCTGGATTCTCCAGAACAAATAGCCCAAGCAATGGTGATAAAATGGGATACCGGATTACAGGGGGGATTAGTGATTGCTAACCCAATCCCTGAGCAGTATGCCATGCCGGAAGCGGAGATCAATGCCGCAATTGAACAGGCGGTGCACGAATCCATTGAGCAAGGAATGAGTGGAAAGGAATGTACGCCGTTTTTGTTGGCTCGAGTGGTTGAGTTGACCGGAGGCGATAGTCTATCTGCCAATATTCAGTTGATACTCAATAACGCTGAACTGGCGGCGAAAATTGCTTGTTGTTATTGGGCAAATCGTACATGAAGTCAGTTTCGGAAATTTACTGGCAGAAAACAGCGGGGCTCAACTGAGCCCCTATTTGCGAATTAGGCTTTTTTCTTCAATATCGGTTTCAGGAAACGAGCAGTATGTGATTTCTCACATTCAGCGATTTCTTCTGGCGTACCAGAAATCAAAATTTCACCGCCACCGCTTCCTCCTTCAGGACCAAGATCCACGATCCAGTCAGCGGTTTTAATCACATCAAGATTATGCTCAATAACCACAATGGTATTTCCTTGATCGCGTAACTGATGCAAAACCGCCAATAATTGCTGAATATCAGCAAAATGCAGACCGGTTGTTGGTTCATCAAGAATATATAACGTCTGTCCAGTTCCACGTTTAGATAGCTCACGCGCCAATTTTACCCGTTGTGCTTCACCACCTGACAACGTCGTTGCTGATTGCCCCAGACGGATATAAGAAAGACCGACATCTATCAGTGTTTGCAGTTTGCGGGCCAGAGCAGGAACAGCATCAAAGAATTCACGGGCTTCTTCGATCGTCATATTCAGGACTTCATTGATATTCTTGCCTTTATATTTTACTTCCAGTGTTTCGCGGTTATAACGCTTACCTTTACACTGATCGCAAGGGACATAAATATCAGGCAAAAAGTGCATTTCTACCTTAATAACGCCATCACCCTGACAAGCTTCACAGCGTCCACCTTTAACGTTAAAACTGAATCGTCCGGGTGTATACCCACGGGTGCGGGATTCAGGTACGCCTGCAAACAACTCACGGACTGGCGTGAATACACCGGTGTAAGTTGCAGGGTTAGAGCGGGGAGTTCGGCCGATCGGACTCTGGTCAATATCAATCACTTTATCGAAATGCTCCAATCCTTGAATATCAATATAAGGAGCAGGATTAATATTGGTTGCGCCATTCAATTGGCGTTGTGCAATGGGGAACAGCGTATCATTTATTAGTGTCGATTTACCGGAGCCAGAGACCCCAGTAATACAAGTGAATAATCCGACCGGCAGGTTGAACGTCACATTTTTCAGGTTATTACCTTTCGCGCCAATCAGCTTCAGTACCTTTTTGGGATCCGCCGCAATACGCTGCTCTGGGATTGAAATTTCCCGTTCACCACTCAGGAATTTACCTGTCAGTGAATCTTTGCTAATCATGATATCTTTAACTGTACCTTCCGCGACGATTTCGCCACCATGTACACCCGCTCCAGGGCCGATATCAATAATATGGTCGGCAGCACGGATTGCATCCTCATCATGCTCAACCACAATCACGGTATTCCCCAGATTACGCAAGTGAATCAGCGTTTCCAGCAGGCGTTCATTATCCCGCTGATGTAAGCCAATAGACGGTTCATCAAGTACATACATTACTCCCACCAAACCTGCACCAATCTGGCTGGCAAGACGGATACGTTGAGCTTCGCCACCAGAGAGTGTTTCGGCAGAACGGGAGAGCGTTAAATAATTCAGACCAACATTAACCAGAAATTTCAGGCGGTCACGGATCTCTTTCAGTACTTTTTCGGCAATTTGTGCACGCTGACCACTGAGCTTGATATTTTGGAAGAAGTCCATTGCATGGCCGATACTGAAATCCGAGATTTCCGGTAAAGTTGTATTCTCAATAAATACATAACGGGCTTCTTTGCGTAAACGGGTTCCGTGACAGGAAATACATGAGCGGTTGCTGATATATTTCGCCAATTCCTCACGAACGGCTGTAGATTCTGTCTCTTTATAACGGCGTTCCATATTATGCAGTACACCCTCAAATGGGTGGTTGCGTACTGTGGTATCGCCACGGTCATTGGTATATTTAAATTCAATGGATTGTTTACCGGAACCGTATAACACCACGTTCTGAATACTGGCGCTCAGGGAATTGAAAGGTGCTTCAATATCAAATTTATAATGGTTTGCCAATGAACACAGCATCTGGAAATAGTAGAAATTACGGCGATCCCAGCCCCGAATTGCCCCCCCTGCCAGAGAGATATCACCATTCTGGATGACTCTGTCAGGATCAAAAAATTGCTGAATGCCTAAACCATCGCAAGTTGGGCAGGCACCAGCTGGGTTGTTAAAAGAAAACAGGCGAGGTTCCAGCTCACTCATGCTATAGCCACATGCAGGACATGCAAAGTTAGCGGAGAAAATCAGTTCTTCAACTTTATTGTCATCCATATCGGCGACAATGGCTGTGCCACCTGAAAGCTCCAGCGCTGTTTCAAAAGATTCAGCCAAGCGTTGAGCCAGATCGGGGCGAACTTTAAAGCGATCAATGACCACCTCAATGGTATGTTTCTTCTGTAATTCCAGTTTTGGGGGATCGGACAGATCACAGACTTCACCATCAATACGTGCGCGGATATACCCTTGTGTTGCCAGATTATCCAGCAGCTTAGAGTGTTCCCCTTTGCGTTCTTTGACGATTGGTGCCAGCAACATCAGGCGATGACCTTCTGGCAGTGCCAGAACATTATCTACCATCTGGCTGACAGTCTGTGCTGCGAGTGGAACATCGTGATCAGGACAACGAGGTTCACCTACACGGGCAAACAGCAAACGCAGATAATCATGAATTTCGGTAATTGTTCCCACGGTTGAACGTGGGTTATGGGAAGTAGATTTTTGTTCAATGGAAATCGCCGGGGATAGCCCTTCGATATGATCAACATCGGGTTTCTCCATCAGTGACAGAAACTGGCGCGCATAAGCTGAAAGCGATTCAACATAACGACGCTGCCCTTCTGCATAAAGCGTATCAAATGCCAGAGAAGACTTACCTGAGCCGGACAAACCCGTGATAACTATCAGTTTGTCTCGGGGAATTATCAGATTGATATTTTTGAGATTATGGGTGCGTGCGCCCCGAACTTCGATGTTATCCATGAACCATTTCCCAGATTATTCGTACGTGCATAACTAATAATAAGTGCGTTATTATTACACAGAGTTGACTGATTAGATATACAGTAGTTAAGTGAAATAATGCAATAAGTACATATAAAGTACGGTAAGCTTCGCAAAGTCCGTTCTAATGTGGCTCTGTTTCATTTTTAGCATCGCATGTTAAACTGCATTGCTTATAATTGTAGAAATTCATTTCATCAGGAGTATTCCCAATGGCCAGCAGAGGCATAAACAAAGTTATTTTAATCGGCAACCTGGGGCAGGACCCAGAAGTCCGCTATATGCCAAACGGTGGCGCAGTTACTAATATTACTCTGGCGACTTCTGAAAGCTGGCGCGATAAACAGACCGGTGAGATGAAAGAGAAGACTGAATGGCATCGGGTTGTTTTATTCGGCAAACTGGCGGAAGTCGCGGGTGAATACCTGCGTAAAGGTTCACAGGTTTATATCGAAGGCGCACTGCAAACCCGTAAATGGCAGGATCAGAACGGCCAGGATCGTTACACCACTGAAGTGGTAGTAAACATAGGCGGTACCATGCAAATGCTGGGTGGGCGTGCGAGCGGCTCCCAAGATAACCAATCGCAAGGCGGTAGCTGGGGACAACCACAGCAGCCACAATCACAACAATCACAACAATCTCAGCAGTTCAGCGGCGGTAGTGCTCCTTCCCGTCCGGCTCAGTCCTTTGCTCCACAAAACAATGAGCCACCGATGGATTTTGATGATGACATTCCGTTTTAGGTGCGCCTTTTTGCTTTGTAAATCAAGTGGTTAACTAATGATTTTGAGTTAATCATAGGCTGTTGGAGCGCCTATTGCAAGCCTGACTTATCCTTACCCAGTAATGGGTTTGAACCTTGAAAGAGGGAGGGGAGTGTAGCATGTCAGGAAAAGGCTGGTTGCGGGGAAATAACCTACTTTGCGCCAGCCATTGCAAGTCCCATAGGGTTAAGCCTGATTGGTTGAATCATAGTTCATAGTGGGTTTCGGGATATCTATGACTCACGGTTATTCAGGAGTCATACCAATATTTATAGTAATTATGACTAGAAGGTTACTATATCCAACAATATTGGCACCTGCTCGGTGAGAGTGGTAATTGAACGTAAGTGGAACCTAAGTGGGACGCACCTTGACTACAAAGAAATACGGGATTACCTAAGTTGGTTAAGTAATTAACCAATATGGTAACGGAGACTCCGTAGTACCCAACGTAGCTCTGTAATGGAGTTGCAATTGGCTAACCAATCTGAAAAATATATATAAGTCGATAAGCAATTATCGGTGAAGCTATATTCGTAAGGGGGAAGGGAGTCAGTTGGATCTATACTAATAGAAGCGAGGTTCGATAGTCAGTGCTATCACAAAGAACACTCAATGCTCTAAGTGGTATAAACAAAGCCAGTACACAAGGTTATAAGATCAAGAAGCTGCACAAAATAATGTGTAGCAATAAAGATCTTTGGGTGCAGGCCTATGCCAATATTTATTCTAATCAGGGAGCCATGACGAGAGGAATAAATAATAATACGATGGATGAAATGAGCGTGGACAGGATTATTAATCTCATTCAGCTTATAAACTCAGATTCGTATAAACCCAAACCTTGCAGGCGCACGCACATACCTAAAGATGCGCGAAAGCCGAATGGAAAGAAACGTCCGTTAGGTATTCCAACAGGAGACGATAAATTAATACAGGAAGTAATGAGGATGTTACTGGAAGAAATCTATGAACCGGTTTTTAGCGACTGGAGCTATGGATTCAGGCCTAAGCGTTCCTGTCATTTTGCATTAAAAGAAATCAGAAACGGTTGGAAAGGAACAAAATGGGTATGTGATGTTGATATCAAAGGTTACTTCGACAACATTGACCACGATCTGCTGCTGAAATTCCTGAGTAAGCGGATCGCTGATAACAAATTTCTGGCGCTTCTCAAGAAGTTCCTGAAAGCTGGCTATCTGGACAACTGGCGTTACTTTGGCACCCATAGCGGGACACCACAAGGCGGTATTATCTCCCCTATTCTTGCCAATGTATTTCTCCATGAACTTGATGAGTTTATGAAAAATAAAATCAGCGAGTTCGGTAAAGGGGAACGGAGGAAACCCAATCCTATATACAAAAGAGCACTACAGAACCGAGCAAATCGTATTAAATGGATCAGGCAAGGTTTCGGCGCTTCAGGAATGCCTGCTGATGAGCAGAAAATCCAAAAATGGAAACATGAAGCGGATGAACTGGAGAAAAAATTGCGCACGCTATCCAGTGTTATTATGGATGATACTGAATTCAAAAGAATGCGGTATGTTCGATATGCTGATGAT